>JBFJQO010000001.1:0-32120 GCA_041616535.1 Woeseiaceae bacterium
CGGCGTCGAGCGCATCGCTCAGGCGTCGCACACCGACAATCTCGATACCCGCCGGCGCACGCTTGGGAAGATTCCCCCTCGGTACGACAGCCAGCGTGAACCCCTGTTTCGCGGCCGCCGCAATACGCTCGGCACCAAATCGCACGGGACGGATTTCACCGGCGAGCCCCACCTCCCCGAAGCACACGAGCCGGTCGGGCGTGGTGCGATCACGGAAACTGGAGACGATCGCGAGCAGCGTCGGCAGATCGACGGCGGTTTCTGCGACACGCAATCCCCCGACGACGTTGACGAATACGTCCTCGCCCATGACCGACAAGCCACCGTGCTTATGCAGGACCGCCAGCAGCAGGGCAAGCCGACTCTGGTCGACACCCTGGGCCAGCCGCCTCGGCGCGCCGCCGCCACCGTCCGCAACAAGCGCCTGCAACTCCATGAGCAGCGGCCGGCTGCCCTCCCACGCGACCGATACGATGCTGCCGGGTTCGTCGATCGATTCGCGGGACAGGAATATGGCCGAGGGGTTGCGCACTTCGCGAAACCCCGCCTCCGTCATGGCGAAGACGCCCATTTCGCCCGTGGCACCGAACCGGTTCTTGACCGAACGAATCATCGTGTAGCGACTGGATGGATCGTTTTCGAAGTACAAGACCGTATCGACCATGTGCTCGACCACTCGCGGCCCGGCGATCGCACCCTCCTTCGTGACGTGACCGATGATGAACACGGAGACTTCGCTCTGCTTTGCGAACTGCACAATCCGTGCAACCCCTTCGCGCAACTGAGCCACCGAGCCCGGGGCGGACGGCAGGTCGCCGCAGGTCATGGTCTGGATCGAATCGATGACGAGTACCTGCGCCTTGCACTGGCGCGCCTGCTCGAACACGTTGTCGAGCAACGTGTCGGCCAGCAGCTTCATGCCCGACGCGTCGAGCCCGAGCCGCCGCGAACGCTGGCCGATCTGGCGCAGCGATTCCTCACCGGTCGCATAGCAAACTGGCAATGAGCCCGTCAGGCTGGCCGATACCTGCTGCAGCAGGGTCGACTTGCCGACGCCCGGATCGCCGCCGAGCAAAACGACGGCCCCGGGCACGACACCGCCGCCGAGGACGCGGTTGAACTCCCCGAAACCCGTGTTGTAGCGCGCCTCGACATCCCCGGGCAGCTCGTCGAGGCGAGTCGCCCGGGCGGCGTTCCCCGGCACCGGCCGGGCGGCGCTGACGGTCGTTTCGGAGAGCGTGTTCCAGGACCCGCAATCGGGGCACTGGCCGGCCCATTTGACGCTGTGGGCGCCGCATTCTGTGCAGACGTACGCAGTCTTGGCCTTGGCCATCGAAAATAACTATCTGAAAGTTAAAGGATTAGTGCTGGAAGCAAATGGAAAAGCGCGACCGGCGGCCCGATTATTGTTAAATTCGCGCCGTCCGGCGAAAACCAATCATAGCACCGTGTCCGAGCCCGGTATTACATAAAAAATGCCAACCCTATCTCATTACGGAGCGACGCATTTCCCTATACTTTTGCCCATAAAACAGGGACATGACTCCGCTTTGAACACGGCAGATCGTCAAAAACGAATCAGATTCATCGCGCTGGCCTTCGTCAGCGTGCTGCTGCTCCTGATGTACGGCCCGCTGGCCCAGTGGTTCGTCGTCGCCGATCGCGTCCTGTATGACCAGTTGGCCGGCGGTCGGCCCGCAAAAGCGCTCGATAACGCCTACATCGTCAGCATCAACCCGCAGCGCAAGTCCGGTGACGAAATTCTCGCCGAATACGGCCGGGTTCTCGAGCGGTTGCAATACGAAGGCGTCAGGCGCATCGTGATGAACAACCCGCCCGAGATCCCGGCCTCGGCCGAGTTGCCCGGCTGGTCCGCCCTGCTCGCCCGCGGCACACCCGTATTCGTTCCTGCGCTTCACCGTTTCGCCGACATCACGGGCCACAGTGGTTTCGTGCAACTCGCCGCGGATAATGATGGTGTCTTGCGCCGCTCGAGCCTGTGGTTCCTCAACGGTGGCGTCATGTCGCCGTCGCTGCCGCTGGCCATCGCCTTTTACGACTCGGCCACGGCCACCTCGCCGCGCATGTCCGGTTCCGATGACGCCGTGTACCTCTCGAGCTACGAAGAGCTCCCGCGCATCGAAGTCGCCGACCTGATGCGGTCCGCCAGCACCGAATTGCTGCGCGGCGCGACGGTCTTCGTCGACACCGACACCCCGATCGTCCGTGCGGCCGCCGTGTTGCCATCGGGCCAGTTCGTCACACATTCCGAAATCACGGCCGCGTTGCTCGCTGATCTCGAACACGACCGGATGATCATCGCGCCCGCGTGGGTCAAGGCAATGGAATTCCTGCTGCCGGCCCTGCTCGCGATCGTCGCGATCCTCTTCATGCCCGATCGAAACCGCAAGGAGATCCTGGTGCTGACGGCGACGGGCGTCCTCGCACTGCTGCTGTTTCAGGCGCTGTTGCTGGTCGGGCTGCACGTCCGCATCGACCTCGGCCGGGTCATTCTGATGTTCGTCGGCGTCGGCGCACTGAGCGCGTTTCTGGTTGCCGATGTCAGGAAGGTCTCGTCCGATGCCTTCAAGCGCGGTTCGGACTTTCTTGCGGCAGGGCGGCTCGAACCCGCGTTCGCCGAGTTGCGGCGATGCACGCCGTCCGAGACGGTCGCCGCCGTCATGTACAAGTTGTCGCTCGCCTTCGAACAGCAAGCCAAACCCGAACGCGCCGAGGCCGTTCTCGAATGGATGAAGCGCACTCACACCGAAGTAACGCCAACGGACGACACGCTTTCGGCGAAGACCCTCAATGACTCGCCGCAACGCCTCGGCCGTTACATGATCGAGAAGCGCATCGGCCGCGGGGCCATGGGCGCCGTTTACCTCGCGCGAGACCCGCGCATCAATCGACCGGTGGCACTCAAAGTGATACCGATCGAAAAGGAATTCGAGGACGAGGAACTCAAGGAGGCGCGCTTGCGCTTCTACCGCGAGGCGGAGTCGGCGGGTCGCCTGACTCACCCTAATATCATTACCGTGTTCGATGCTGGCGAAGAAAAGAGGCTTGCCTATATTGCGATGGAATACGTCCCCGGCATCCCGCTGCGGGATTTCACGGACCCGAAGAAATTGCTGGCACCGAAACGCGCCCTCGAGCTCGCAGCAATGACGGCCGAAGCGCTGGATTATGCGCACAACCAGGGCGTCATTCACCGCGATATCAAGCCGGCCAACCTGATCTACAATCCGAAGGACGGCAGCCTCAAGATCAGTGACTTCGGCGTGGCCCGGATTACGGACAACAACCGCACGAAGACCGGTATCGTGCTCGGTACGCCGATGTACATGTCGCCGGAACAACTCGGCGCCGAGAACCTCACGGGGCTATCGGACTTGTTCTCGCTTGGTGTTACCCTATACGAGCTATTGGTAGGTGAGGTGCCGTTTCGCGCATCGAACATCGCGGTACTGATGACGAAGATAACCACCGAGAATCCGGCACCTGTTTCCTCGCGACGCGCAGGCATACCGCCGAGCGTCGATGCCGTCCTGTCCAAGGCCCTGGCCAAACGCCCGAGCGATCGCTTCTCCTGTGGCGCCGAGATGGCAATTGCCCTCAGGAATTGCGCGCGAGTTTCATAAGTTACAAAGAGCGATCAGAAACCGACCATGAGCCTGCGAGGAAAAATCGATTTTGCTGAAATAACGGATACGGGGCGCGTCCGCGAGCATAACGAAGACGCGATCGGCTCGAATCCCGATATCGGCCTCATGGTGCTGGCCGACGG
Organism: Woeseiaceae bacterium; assembly: GCA_041616535.1. Classification (GTDB taxonomy): domain Bacteria; phylum Pseudomonadota; class Gammaproteobacteria; order Steroidobacterales; family Woeseiaceae; genus UBA1847. The sequence goes on from JBFJQO010000001.1 coordinate 3,791, forward strand.
CATGGGCGGCTATAACGCCGGCGAAGTCGCCAGCGGCATTGCCGTTCAGATCGTCACCGAACTCGCAACCGAGGCCGCCGATCGCGAGGAACTCAACGACATCGACACGCACAGCGGGCTGATGCGGCAGTCGATCATCTTGCGCGACGCGGTCTATCGTTCCAACAAGATCATCTACCAGACCGCGCAAAGCCAGACCCATTGCGAGGGCATGGGAACGACGATCGTTACCTGCCTGTTCTATGACGACAAGGTATCCATTGCCCATGTTGGCGATTCGCGTGCCTACCGTTTGCGCGGCGGCGCATTCGATCAACTAACGCTCGATCATTCGCTGTTGCAGGAACTCGTGGATCGCGGGTTCTATTCTCATGAAGAGGCGCAGCGGTCCACGAATCGCAACTACGTGACGCGCGCGCTGGGCGTCGAGCCGACGGTCGAGGTCGAGGTGCGCGAGTACGAGGTGCTCCCGGACGACATCTACCTGTTGTGCTCCGACGGCCTTCCCGACATGGTCGAGGATGACGATATTCACTTAACTATCAGTACTTTTGATGCTAGTCTTGACAGGGTTGGTCAACAGCTGATCGACTTGGCCAACGACCACGGCGGACGCGACAACGTCTCGGTGATGCTTGCTCAGGTTAAGGAAGCCTTCCCGGCAAAAAGGGGCCTGATTGCCAAGCTGGCTGGAATGTTCCGTTCGTAAAGGGATGCACTCTAAGAGCGAGAAATCATGGCACGTTTAATTCTGAGCCTGGACAACCAGGTCCTGGCTGAATACAACATGACCAAAGAGCGCTACACCATCGGTCGTTTGCCTGACAACGATGTGCGTATCGACAATCCTGCCGTCAGCGGTCATCACTCGCTCATCATCAATATCCTCAACGATTCCTTCCTCGAGGATCTGAACAGCACCAACGGCACCTACGTCAACGGCAAACTGATCAAGAAGCATGCATTGCAGCACGGTGACGTCATCACGATCGGTCACCACCAGCTGCGCTTCTCGGACCAGGAGGCGCCGCAGCAGGAGCAGGACGAGTTCGAGAAGACCATGGTCATCCCGACCGGCCAGCAGAACGCCGACCAGCTCGCCAAGGCCGAGGCGGCCGCTGAAAAGGCTGCCGCACAAGCCGCCGAAGAAGAGGCCCGCGACGTCGAGCCTGAAAGCGAGGTCCGTGACGACGTGGCGGCCGCCGTGAAACTCGATCCCCAGGAAGCCGCGGGGCTCGAGGACGATGTCCCGGCGGCTCCGCCAAAGCAGGACATGGCCGAGACGATCGCGTCCGCGACAGCCACGGGCATCGGTCTCGAAAACGCGCCGAACGCGTTGCCGCTGGCGAAGCTCCAGGTCCTGAGCGGCGCGTTCGCGGGCCGCGAGCTCGAGCTGACAAAAGCCCTGACCACGCTCGGACGCCCGGGCGTCCAGGTCGCCGCGATTACGCGCCGTGCCGAGGGCTATTACATCGTGCACGTCGAATCGGGCAAGGACGGCGACTTCCCGCTCGTCAACGGCCAGCCGATCGGGCAGCAGGCCCGCAAGCTGAGCGACAACGACGTCGTGCAACTGGCCGGCGTGAAAATGGGGTTCTTTGCGGCCTAGGCCCCGGCCTAGGGAACAATCTCGGATTCCTCGCGATTCATGACACCGCAAACCAGCTCGTAGGGAATCGCAGTGGCGTAAGGCGCCACCTCCTCCACCGGCAAGCCGTCGCCCCACAAGGTCGCGATATCGCCGACTTCGTCGCGGGGCTGTGACCCCAGGTCGACGGCGATCATGTCCATGGAGACGTTGCCGATCAGCGAAACCCTGCGCCCGTTGATCAATACCGGCGTGCCTGTGCGGAAATGCCGCGAATAGCCGTCGCCGTAGCCGGCCGAGATGATACCCAGCATGGTGTCGCGGTCCGCCATGTACGCCCCTTTGTACCCTACCCGCGCACCGGCGCGCAGCGGCTTGACCGCAATCAGCCGGGCCTCGAACTGCATTACGGGCTTCAGCCCGAGATCCGTGCCGCAGCGATCGCCGAACGGCGAGATGCCGAACAGGGCAATGCCCGGGCGCAACCAGTTGTCGCCACCGAAGCCGAACTCCCGTTTCGCGTCGCTGACTGTCGGCCAGCCCAGCGTGCCAGGCGAGTTGCCGATGCTGACGTCGCCCTCGAACGACTCGATGATCGGGCGGAATCGCTCGAGTTGCCGCGGCGTCGTGTCGGCCTCGAGTTCGTCGGCGCTCGACAGATGCGTCATGAGGCGCAGTTCGGCCACGCCGGGCGACCGCCCGAGACGTTCGATAATGGCCGGTGCGTCCGCCGGATCGAAACCGAGGCGATTCATGCCCGTATCGAACTTGAGCCAGACGTTGACACCGCCGTCGCGGCTCGCATCGAGCAGGTCGAGCTGCTCGGCGCAATGCACGACAGGCTCGAATCCGTTTACCCTGGCGACGTCGCGTTCGGCCGTGTTCATGAAGCCGGCGAGCAGGATCACCCTCGCCGTGACACCGTTCGCGCGTAATTCGAGCGCCTCGGGCACGCGCGCCACTGCGAATGCGTCGACGTGCGAAAGATGTTGCGCGACCGGCACCATGCCATGACCGTAGGCGTTCGCCTTGATGACGGCCATGATCTTCGCGCCCGGGGCGGCCCGGCGGATGACATCGAGATTGTGTTGCAATGCGCCGAGCCGGATCAGGGCTCGTGCTCCAAAACTCACTAATAGTCCTCGGGCGGCGGAAACTCGCCGTAGGAGTCGGGCACCCAGTTCTCGAATTTCGTGTAGCGCCCGACGAAGGTCAGCGGGAAATCGCCGATCGGGCCGTTACGCTGCTTCGCGATCGTGATGTCGGCGATGCCCTTGCGCGGCGTGTCCTGGTTGTAGACCTCTTCACGGTAGATGAAGACGATCACGTCAGCGTCCTGCTCGATGGCGCCCGACTCGCGCAGATCGGACATGACCGGCCGCTTGTCGGTACGCTGCTCGACGCTGCGATTGAGCTGTGACAGCGCAATGACCGGTATGTCGAGTTCCTTGGCGAGCGCTTTCAGGTTGCGCGAGATCTCGGAAATCTCGGTCGCGCGGTTTTCCTTGGTGCCCTCGACCTGCATCAGCTGCAGGTAATCGACGACGATCAGGTCGAGGCCGTGCTCGCGTTTCAGGCGACGCGACCGGGCACGAATCTCGGTCGGGGACAGCCCCGGCGTGTCGTCGATGTAGATCGGCGCATCCGACATGAGCTGCACAGCCGTGTTGATGCGTGACCAGTCCTCGTCGGGAAAATTGCCCGTGCGCAGGTGCGACATGTCGACGCGCCCCAAGGACGAGATCATGCGAAACGCGAGTTGCTGCGACGGCATTTCCATCGAGAAAATGGCCACGCCCTTGCGCGCGCCGATAGCCGCGTTCTCGCCGATGTTGATGGCCAGGGTCGTCTTGCCCATCGACGGCCGGCCCGCGACGATGACGAGGTCGCCGCCCTGGAGGCCCGCGGTCAACTTGTCGAATTCATTGAAACCGGTGGAAATACCCGTGATGCTGCCGTCGGACTGGTGCAGCTCGTCGATGCGATCGACCGTATCCGGCAGTATGTCCTTGAGTGCCTTGAAGCCCTTGCGACCACGACTACCCTTTTCGGCGATTTCGAACACGAGCCGCTCGGCGGCATCGAGCACCTGCGACGCGCTGCGGCCGTCGGTCGCAAATGCGCTGCCGGCAATCTCGTTACCCGCATTAATCAGGGAGCGCAGCATCGAGCGCTCGCGCAGGATCTTGGCGTAGGCTCGAGCATTGGCCGCCCCGGCCGTCTCGTTGGCCAGCATGGCAAGGTACTCGAGACCGCCCGACTGTTCGAGCTCGCCGCGGTTGTCGAGGTGTTCGGAAACGGTGACGACGTCGCAGGGACTGCCGTCGTCGATGAGTCTGTGGATCGCCTGGAAGATCAGGCGGTGGTCCTTGCGGTAGAAGTCCTCGGCCGAAACGACGTCCGCGATCTTGTCCCAGGCCTGGGCGTTGAGCATCAGCCCGCCGATCAGGGCCTGTTCTGCTTCTATCGAGTTGGGCGGCACCTTGAGGCGCTGTTCCGCACCTGCATCGGTCAAACCATCGTCCAACGCTCGGACCATCTAACGCGTTCCCCTTGCCAATCGACTACGTGTCACAACGGTATCACAGCCGACGGCGAACCGTCGGCCGGCATCCGTCTCACTCTTCGGCGGCGGCCTCGGGAGCCGCGGGCACCTCGGGTTCCTCGGGCGCGTCGGGCGCCTCCGTCCGCGCCACGGTTTCGGCCGTCTCGCCGGCTTCGCCGACGACGCGCACGAGAACCTCGGCATTGACCTCGGAATGCAGGTGCACACCGATCGGGTAATCGCCGAGTTCACCGATCGGACCGTCCGGCATGCGGATTTCCGCGCGCTCGGCTTCGACCTGCACCGCCGCCAGCGCTTCGACGATGTCGATCGGGCCTACCGAGCCAAACAGCTTGCCTTCGGAACCGGCATTTGCCTGGACGACGATCTCGAGGTGTTCGAACGCCTTGGCGCGTTCCCGGGCCTTCGCGAGCTCCTCGGCCGCGATTTTCTCGAGTTCGGCGCGGCGCGTTTCGATTTCCTTCATGTTCTCGGGCGTTGCCAGCATCGCCTTGCCCTGCGGGAGCAGGAAATTGCGGCCATAGCCGGGCTTGACCTTGACGAGGTCGCCGATCGAACCGAGATTTTCAACAGTTTCCAACAATATGACGTTCATTTTTCGAACCTTTACGCTTTTTTCATTCGGCGCCTGAAATCGAACCAGGCATCCATGTAGCCAACTATCCCCAGTATCGTGACCAGCAGCACCTGCAACAACGGCAACAGCACGTAGATCGACACTACCGCCACGAGCGGCAGTGTTCCTTCTGCGTGCAACCAGTGCACGATGGCCAGCCCCTGGATCCAGAACACGACGAACATCACGAACGCGAGGTTCTGCATCAAGGCCACGTCTACCACGAGCGCCAGTAACGACACCAGCGCCATGGTGAACGCGATGACACGTCCAAAACTCAAATCGCGAAACAAGCCGTACTTGCCTGTTTCGCCCGGCAGCTTGTTATACAAACCGTAACCGAGCAGCAGTCCGGTGGCATACAGCATCCAGAACGCCAGCGTCGCGGATACCGTCATGACCTCGGCGTTGAGCAACTCGGTGTTCAACTCCAGGCTATTCTGCCGTGCGATCTCCGCCATCGTCGCCAGGTACGGCTGCCAGAAGGCCACCGGATCTGCAACGACGACGTAAAAACCGAGCATCGCCAGTACAGCCACGATGACCGACACCTGCATTGTCAGTGCCAGAGACCGGGCGCTGACGAGCAGCACGGTCAACAACAGCACGGGCAACCACGTGCCTGCCATCAGTGTCATCATCGAGGCAGCGGATACGCCGAACACGAGCGACACCAACACCAGGATCGCTCCGGCGGCCGACGCCTCTATGACCGCCAGTCGCATGCCCTGCGCCAGGACCAGCAACACCAGGATGACACCACTGGTGAGCTGCGGCGCGGGCAGCAGCAACGTGACGGCCAGTCCCAGTACGGCATTTTGCGGCCTGGCGGTCAGCCACGCGGCCAGCGCCTGCACAGGACGGCCCCGTCCGGCTTAATGCCGGTCGGTGTACGGCAGCAGCGCGAGATAACGTGCGCGCTTGACCGCCGTGGCCAACTGACGCTGGTAGTGAGACTTCGTGCCCGTGATCCGGCTCGGGACGATCTTGCCCGTTTCGGTCACGTAGGCCTTGAGCAGGTTGAGATCCTTGTAGTCGATCTCCTTGATGCCCTCGGCCGTGAAGCGGCAATACTTGCGCCTGCGTGAATAACGACTCATGACTGTTCTCCTCAGGCGCTCTTGGCTTCGGCGGGCTTGTCGGCATCCGCGTCGGCGTTATCTTTCGTGGCGGCCTCGGCCTCTTCGGCCGGTGCGTCCTCACGACTGGCTTCGGCGGGCTTCTCGTCGACTTTTTCCTCGACCTTTTCCTCGGCCTTTTCCTCGACCTTTTCCTCGGCCTGTTCCTCGGCCTTCTCGTCCGCCTTCTTGTCCGTCCTTTCGGCACGTTGCGCGGCCTCGGCGGCTGCCTTGGCTTCGCGGCGCTCCTGCGCTTCCTTCTCGCGCTGCTTTTCTTCGGCGACCGCGACCGCCATCGGCGATGCTTCGGTCACCGCCTCGTCGCGCGACAGCACGAGGTGACGCAGCACGGCGTCGTTGAACTTGAAGGCGCTCTTGATCTCCTTGATAACGGAGGACGGGCACTCGACGTTCAGCAGCGCGTAGTGCGCCTTGTGGATCTTGTTGATCGGGTGCGCCAGCTGGCGGCGGCCCCAGTCTTCGGAGCGGTGCACCTGGCCGCCGGCTTCGGCGACCATGCCCTGGTACTTTTCGACCATGGCAGGCACCTGTTCGCTCTGGTCCGGATGGACCAGGAACACGATTTCATAATGTCTCATTGTCGTCCCTTGTGGATGAGATCGCCCTTTTTGGCGGGGATCACAGCTGCCCGCTTCCACGGCGCAGCAAGGTTACGGCTAAAATCGCCGCCCCGCCTTAACTGGCGGGGACGCGCATCCTAACCAAGCGGGGCGCCCCGTGCAAGCCATGAATCCCCGGAATCCGGGGTGGATAGCCTAATCCGCGGGGCCCCGGCGGCGGACGATTTCGTACAGGCAGATGCCGGTCGCGACCGACACGTTGAGGCTCGAAACCGCGCCGCGCATCGGCAGGCTGACGAGCGCGTCACAGCGACTCGCGATGCCTTTCGACAGACCGGTATGCTCGCGGCCCATGACGAGCGCAACCGGGCCCGCCAGGTCGGCCTCCCAGAGGCTCGCGTCGGCCCGGTCGGAGGTCCCGATACGGCGGATGCCGTAGCTTCCGAGCCAATCCAGGACCTTGCCGAGGTTGGCCACGGCCGCGAACGGCAAGTGTTCGGCCGCCCCGGCAGCCACCTTGCTGACGGTCGGCCCCAGCCCGGCCGCGCCGTGCCGAGGTGCGACGACGGCGTCGACCCCGGCGGCATCCGCGGTCCGCAGGCAGGCCCCGAGGTTGTGCGGGTCCTGGATACCGTCGAGCATTAGCAGGAGCACGGGCGTCCCGGCCTCGAGTCGGTTCTCGACCAGCGCACGCAGGCCCGCCTCGTCGAGCACCGTGCTGCGACGGACCTCGGCCACGACGCCCTGGTGCCGCGATTCGCCACTGATCTGGGTAAGCCGCGCCCGATTGGCGGCCTGGACGTCGATGCCCGCCTGCCGCGCGGCCCGAATGATCGCCTCGACCCTGGGGTTGGCCGTCCGGTACTCGGCGTACAGGCGGCGTACCTCGGCAGTATCGCCGGCCAGCAGTTGTTCGACGGCCCTGAGGCCCGTGATGTAACGTGCCCGGCTCATCGGCGCCGCTGCTCCGTGGGCCGGAAATCGATGCGGCGTGTCTCCATGTCCACACGGCTCACCTGCACGCGCATCGCATCGCCGAGGCTGAAGCGGCGGCCCGTCCGCTCCCCGACCAGGCTCTGCGAGCCCGCATCGAAGTGATAATAGTCGTTGGACAGGCTCGTCACGTGCACGAGGCCGTCGGTCAGCAAGTCGGTAATCTGCACGAACACGCCGAAGTGTGTGACGCCCGTGATGACGCCATCGAACTCGTCGCCGAGATGCTGCTCCATGTACTGGCACTTTAGCCACGCCTCGACGTCGCGCGTCGCGTCCTCGGCGCGCTTCTCGTGCGCCGAGGTGATCGCACCGAGCCGTTCCATATCGCGTGCACCGTAATCGTAGCGCCGCGGCTTGCCGCCCCGGACGATGTGGCGTATCGCGCGATGCACGAGCAGGTCCGGGTAACGGCGAATCGGCGACGTGAAATGCGCGTAGGAATCGAGAGCGAGTCCGAAGTGCCCGATGTTGGCCGGCGAGTATTCCGCATGCGTCAACGAGCGCAGCATCGTCATCATGATGGCGGTCGCGTCCGGACGACCCGCCGTCTGGCGGATGATCTTCGTGAAATCCCGCGGCTGCACGTGGTCGGGATGTGCAACCTTCAAGCCGAGCGACGTCAGGTAAAGGCGCAGCTCGTTGAAGCGGTCCGGGTCGGGCCTCGCGTGCACACGAAACAAACCGGCAATGCGATGGCGCTTGATGAACTTCGCGGCCTCGACGTTGGCGGCGATCATGCACTCCTCGATCAGGCGGTGCGCATCGTTGCGGGGCACGACTTCGATACGGTCGATCTCGCCCTTGCGATTCAGCTTGAACTTTGTCTGGGGCAAGTCGATCTCGATTGCGCCGCGCCGGTTGCGTGCTCTCGCCAGGGCCTTGTACAACTTGTGCAGTTCACGAACAGGTGAGTGCAGCGCGTTCGGCACGGATTTCGCCGACCCGCCGTCGAGGAAACGCCAGACCTGGCTGTAGGTCAGGCGTGCCTTGGATCGCATCACCGCCTCGTAGAACTCGGAACTCGTTACCTTGCCCTGGCCATTGACGCGCATCTCGCAGACCATGCAAAGGCGATCGACCTTCGGATTCAGCGAACACAGACCGTTCGAGAGGACTTCCGGCAGCATCGGCACGACCCGATCGGGGAAATACACGGACGTGCCGCGGCACGTCGCTTCCTTGTCGAGCGCAGAACCGACCTTGACGTAATGAGACACATCCGCAATGGCGACCTGCAGGATCCAGCCGTTGCCGTCACGCTCGCAGAACACAGCATCGTCGAAATCGCGCGCGTCCGCGCCGTCGATCGTCACGAGATCGACGTCGCGCAGGTCGTAGCGCCCTTCCTTCGCTTTCTGCGGCACAGTCGTGCCATAGCGTTCGATCTCCCGGAGTACGTTGCGCGGCCACTTGAAAGGAATGGCGTGGGTGTGAATTGCAACGTCGGTCGCGATGCCCTTGTCGCCCGGTGAGCCGATGATGTCGACGACCCGTCCCGTCGCCTGCTCGACGTGCGTCGGGTAGTCGATGATCTCTGCCACGACCATCTGGCCCGGCTGCGCGCCGCCGCCCTCCCCCTTGGGAATCAGGATGCGGTGGGCGATACGCGCGTTGTCGGGAATGAGAAGCCCGATTCCGCGCTCGCGGATATACTGGCCCGCAACCCGGCGCGTGCCGCGTTCGAGGACGTCGACGAGCTTGCCCTCGGCTCGCCCGCGTCGGTCTGTGCCGACGACGCGGACGGCCACGCGGTCGCCGTCGAATAGCGCCCGCATCTCGCGGGCCGACAGGTAGATGTCGTCGTCCTCGCCGTCGTCACGCACGACGAAGCCGAAACCGTCGCGATGCCCGCTGACGGTGCCCGTCAACAGATCGAGCTTGGCCGTCAGGCAGAATTCGCCGCGCCGGTTCTCGAGGATCTGGCCGGAGCGTACCATCGTGTAGAGCCGGTCGACGAGCTGAGTCCGCATGCGCTGACCCGTGAGACCGAATGCCTTGAGTATCGCTTCAACCTTGACCGGCCGTCCGGCCTCCTGCAGGTAGTCGATGACTTCGTTCGGCCCGGGAACCGGGTGCTTGTAGGGCTTGCCGCGCTGCGGCTTTTTCCTGTTCTTAACTTTACGCGCCAAGGGCTGCGATTCCTTCAAATTGGGGGTAAAAGAGGTGCCGTAACGGCGATTGACAGGCGGGCCGGGTTTTCTTACAGTGCGCCACCCGCACGAGCTGCATTGTACGCGGTTCGTGCGAGGGCTTCTCTACTGCCCTCAAGCCCAGGTGGCGGAATTGGTAGACGCGCTAGCTTCAGGTGCTAGTGGCCGCAAGGTCGTGGGAGTTCAAGTCTCCCCCTGGGCACCAGGCACGAGAGGCCCGCTCACCGCAGCGGGCCTTTCCCGTTCAGGCACCCCTTTCGAGATGGCGGCGCTCGAGCGTGATGAACATGGCCGCCGACAATCCGGCGACGCCGAACAGCATCAGCATGACGACGATCTGGTACTTGGCCGCGACCACGGGCGACACGCCGGAGAGGATCTGCCCCGTCATCATGCCCGGAAGCGCGACGAGTCCGACCGCGAACAGCGTGTTGATCATCGGTATCAATGCCGCCTCCAGCGCCACCCGGCGCGTCTCAGGGAAACTCGCGCCTCGCGACGCCTCGGCGTAGGCGCGCTCCCCAGCCAGGCTGACCGTGTTCATCGCCCCCGAGAAGATCATCCCGGCCAGGGGCACGAGGTAGCGCGGACTGAACCAGGGTTCGATGCCGATGACCACCTGGCTGACGAGCGCCAGGACCAGCACGCCGCTCACCGCGATCGAGAGGAACGCACTGACGAAGACGCGCCGCGACTTGTTGGCCAGCGGCCGAATCGAGATCCAGCTGGCGGCAACCAGCATGACGGTCAGAACGAGCAAGACGATCGACGGCTCGCCGGCCTCGAAGATGTAGACGAGCACGTAGCCGATCAGCAGCAATTGCACGAGCATGCGCGCCGTTGCGTACAGGCCCGTGCCGGCACCGGCCGCCCAGCGCCACATGATCACGATAACCGCGATCGTCGGTATCGACGCCATCGCGAGCCCCTGCCAGGTGATCGCCTGCACAGCCGTATTCATACACATCCCTCCGCGGGTTCCTGCGCAGTATACTCACGCCTTCGTCACAACAACGAAGGAATGGACGCCATGTCTCTGTTACTGGCCGGCATTACGATCTTCTGCGGCGTGCACCTGTTCAAGGCGGCCGCACCTGCGACCCGCGACAGCCTCGTCGAGAAACTCGGCGAGAATCCCTACAAGGGAATCTTCTCTCTGCTGATTATCGGTGGCCTGGTCTTGATCGTATTCGGCTGGAAGGCGACGGTGCCGCGGGCCATGTATATGCCGCCGCTGGCGCCCGGGCTCATCCCGGCCGCGCTCATGCTGGTAGCCCTGATCCTGTTCCTCGCCTCGCAGATGAACGGTCACCTGAAACGCACGCTGCGCCATCCACAGATGCTCGGCACGCTCGTCTGGGCCGTGACGCATCTTCTCGTGAACGGCGACAGCCGCTCCGTCATCCTGTTCGGCACACTGGCCGCGTGGGCGCTGCTCGAGATCGTTCTCTGCAACCGTCGGGACGGGCCTCGGACCGAGCGGCCGCCGGCATCAGCGAGGTTCGACGCGATCGCGATCGTTATTGGCGTCGTGGCGTTCGGCCTCATCGGGCATTTCCACCTCGCCCTGTTCGGCGTGGCCGCTCTCCCCGTCTAGTCGGGCTCCGAGCCCGGCAAAGACCGCCGCTTGGTGCGCATGGTCCGGTAGATGAACGGCTCGTCGCCCTGTGGCTGGTCGCGCGCACGCGTCTCGGCGAGCGACACATGGCCGGACACGCTCCACGGCGGCGCGGTCCGCCGCGACGGTGGCCGCGCCTGCAGCAGCGGGAATTGATGAAGCCAGTAGGCCGCGTCCGCGTCCCACTTGTCCTCGATGCGCAGTCCGAGTTCACCGGTTGACCCCGATTCGCCATCTACCCGGGCTGTCGTGACGATCAGGCTGCCGAGGTAGGTGACGGTTCCGGGAACCAGCTCGGCGGTCGGCCCTGCCACGGACGTCCTGTACCACTGCTCACGGTATTCGCTCTTCCTCTCGACGAATTCGAGACTGCGAAAAGCGAACGAGGGACCCGGAACCTCCAGCAGCACGAGGTTCAGTTCGGGCCGCTCGCCCGATACGTCGAACAGCGGCCCCGAGCCGACATCGACGTAGGCGGCCATAAAAGGCCATGCGCCGGCTCCGGTGAGGGCGCGAGTGTCGAAGGAAAACGCGACGACGTAGGCCTCGGGCGCCATTGATGTTCGTGCCGGATCGACGCGGCTCGCCACGCCGCCACAGGCCGCAAGGCACAGCACGGAGCCGGCCAGCGCGATATAGCGTCGGGCGTGCCGCGCACGTCTGAATCGGGTCGTCGGTACCATCATTCTCTCCACTGCGCAGTGTAGAAGAGTATGGCCGCGGCTGCGAGACCGGCTCTGCTTTTCGCTAACTATCAATACCTTAGCTGACGCCTAAGGATTCCCTAAGGCGACCGTCAGCCTTCATACGCAAACACTCACGGAAGCGTCAGTCATTCGCGTTGCGCCCCCCCGAGACTCGAACTATGGGCCGGACCGACACGGGAACGGAGGCATTCATGGCAAGGTTCAACCTATTTTCGGCGCTGGTCGCCGGTGCGATGCTCGCAGCCGGCTGTGCTTCGGCACCTTATCCGGCGGGCCACGAAGCCCCGGCCGGCCACCTTGTCGGCGCGCATGACAACCGCGAGTTCTCACTGCCGCGCAAGGCCACTGCCGCGAGCCACGCCGGCTGGGTTTACGCCCGCTCGGTCTACGAAAACCCCATTAACCGTCCGGTCTCGCATTTCACGTCGCTCGGCTCCCTCGCGCTCAAATCGACAGGCGGACTCCTCCGCCGCATCGCCATCGGCACGACACAGATGCCCGCCCTGAATGGTGAGATTCCTGCCGTCACCTATGCCGCGACGATGGATCTCGAGGCGTTCGAACGGGAACTCGATCGCATCACGGGTACGACGCGCGATCGCGGACGAATCACCTTTCTGGTCGATGGCGGCGAATATTTCGGACGCCTGATCGAGACGATCGAAAATGCCGAGGAAAGCATCGACATACGCACCTACATTTTCGACAACGACGATTTCGCGGTCGCGATAGCGGATCTGTTGCGCGAACGATCCGGCGACGTTCGTGTGCGCATCATGCTCGACAGCATCGGCAACGTGCTCGCGACCCAGGCGGATCCGCAATCGCTGCCCGCCGATCACAGACATCCACTGTCGATGGGCCTGTATCTGAAGTCGGCGTCTAAGGTAAAGGTCCGCAACATGACCAACCCCTGGTTCACGGGCGATCACACCAAGACGACGATCATCGACCGGAAGATCGCTTTCGTCGGCGGCATGAACATCGGCCGCGAATACCGGCACGACTGGCACGACCTGATGATGGAAGTCAGCGGGCCCGTCGTGGATCGGCTGCAATTCGAGTCCGACAAGGCCTGGGCCCGCGGCGGCCTGTTCGGCGATGTGGCCAACGCCTTCCGGTTCCTGGCAGGCAAGCAGACGCACGCGGATCGCGACGGATACCCGGTGCGCATCCTGCAGACGCGCAACTTCGATGCGGACATCTACAAAGCGCAGATCGCGGCAATCCGCAACGCAAAGAGCCACATACTCATCGAGAACGCCTACTTCTCGGACGATCGGACAATCTACGAACTCGCCAGGGCGCGGCGCCGCGGCGTCGACGTGCGTGTCATTATCCCGTCCAAGGGAAATCACGGGCCGCTGAACGCCAGCAACAAGGTCACGATCAATACGTTGATCAAGCACGGGATTCGCGTCTACGAGTACCCGGGTATGAGCCACGTCAAGGCAGCCATCTACGACGGCTGGATCTGTGTCGGGTCCGCCAATTTCGATAAGCTGAGTCTCGAGGTCAACAAGGAGTTGAACCTGGCCACGTCCGATCCGGCCACGGTCGAGGCGCTGCTAGACCGGGTATTCATCCCCGACCTGATAGCCTCGCGCGAGATTACGCGGCCGGTCGGCGTGACGATCGCAACGCGGCTGGCCGAAATTGCGGTGGACGAACTGCTTTAAAGGCGACTAAAGTAAGGAATCTGTACCGCATCTGGCTTGGGGAGCACACATGCAACTGACCTTGCTCGGCATTGCTCTCGTGCTGCTGGTCGTCTGGCTGTACTTGCGGCGCCGCGGTCAGAAGCCATCGTCGCAGGCTTCAGCCGCACCGAGAGACGCCGGCGGTACGCAGTATCACGCCGTGTCCATCCGGTTCGACGAGGGCGCCTGCGACGCGGCCAAGGCGATGAGCGGACGGCGATTCCTTGCCAGCGCGGCGCCGCGATTGCCGTTACCCGAGTGCGACGTGCTCGAGTGCCGCTGCCGATTCACGCACCACAAGGACCGGCGTAACGGCAGGGATCGGCGCAGCCCGTTCGGGGCCGGCGGCTTCGGCGGCGGCGCCACGGGATCCCACGAAAAGGAACGTCGGGAAAACGTGGGCCGGCGCGAAGAAGACACCGATACGGATCTGTACTAGGCGAAGGGTCGGGCGCGCACCCGGTGTGTGTCTTCAGTAGCCGTAATCGGCGACGTGCGCCTGGTAGTTGTCCAGTGCGACCTGGTAACGCGCCAGCTGCTCGTGAAGATCCCGGATCTCGGCCTCGAGCCTGCCCGTATGCTCCGACAGGTCCTTGAGGTCTGCAAGGATCAGGATGCGCTCCTCGGTCGTCGTCTCGCTGGAGATCAGGGCCGCCTCCTTACCGCGAATCTCGTCGTGCACCGAGTCCAGCTCATGTTCCTTGGAACTGATGCTCGCGCTGGTCCGGCTGACGTTGCTGCGCAACGTGTAGAGTTGATGGCCGACGTTGTAGCCATCGAGGAAATCCTGTTCGGAGTCGACGCTGCAGACGCCGTAGTAGCGGCCGCCATTGACGCCGACATTGAAGCCGCGGCCCGCCTGGCAGTATTCGACGAGACCCTGCTCGCGCCCGCGCTGATAGGCGGCGAAATCGGCCGTTACACCGTGCTTCGCACAGGCCTTGCGGTGCGTCGAGAAGCGCTCCGACGTATAGCCGCGCGCGCCGTCCTCGTAACCGACCGCCAACCAATCCGTCGCGATACATTCCTCACTGCTCATCGAGGCGCAGCCGCTCATGGCCAGCATGGCCACGGCCGCCCAGAGTACGTTCCATTTCGCTTTCATGGCAAAACCCGTCCGTGTGTCGTTGTAAGACATAATCCCGACGCTACACCAGATTTCACAGGACGCGCCGTGACGACATTCACAGATACGCTGCCCGCCCTGAACCGGGACTGAAAACCGCAGGATATCAGCGCTCCACTGTGACATGGATCACGGAGCCGCCCCGCGCCGCCCGCTAATCTGGCTGTCTGGACGACATTGACAGGAACCCGGCGGATGGATATCGAGGCGATCAGCGGCGCAGCGACTGTGGCACTGGCAAGCACGATCCTGTTCCTGCTGATCGCCAAGTCCTGGAATGCGCTGTCCCGCACCGTGGGCTCTACACCGAATTTCGCCGACAGCATCATGCGCGAAGCCGCGCAGCGCTTCCGCGACGAGCTGGAGCGGTTATCGAGTTCGCAGGCGATCTACCTGTCGGGCGCCCTCGTGTTCGTCGTGCTGTTCGCTGCCGCCTACGTGTTGCAGGCGCGCGATCTGTTTGCCGGTTACCCGTCGTGGCAGCTCTGGCTGCAGATCGGATTCCTGTCGCTGGCCGCCCTGCTCGCCGCGTGGCGACTCGGC
Organism: Woeseiaceae bacterium; assembly: GCA_041616535.1. Taxonomy (GTDB): domain Bacteria; phylum Pseudomonadota; class Gammaproteobacteria; order Steroidobacterales; family Woeseiaceae; genus UBA1847. The sequence goes on from JBFJQO010000001.1 coordinate 19,100, forward strand.
AGCACGATTTTGGCCCGACGGCAGGTCCGCTTCCTACGCGATGCCAACGTCGCAATCGGTCACCAGCTGCAGCGCATCGCGACCGGCGTCAACCGCGTGTTCCATGATGTGGAGACGAGTGCCGGCATCGTCGACCACGTGCTCGTCGGCCAGTCCGGTATTTACGCGGTCAACGTCGTCGCGCGCCGCGGCGGCACGAACGGCAGTGCCATCCTCAAGAACAGTCACCTCTATTTCCCGAAACGCGGCGAACCGGTCCCGGTCGTCAACGTCACGGCCAGCACGGCGCGGCTCGAGAAGGAGATTTGCCGGCTGCTCGGGCACAAGATCCGCGTCCGTTCGGTCATCGCGGTGCCCGGCTGGAAAATCGGTGAACAGGCCAGCGAACGGCACCTGCTCGTCAACGAGCGCACGATTGCCATGTTGCGCGGCTGGAAGGACCAGTCGGACTACCTCATGAACGAGGACGTCGACGCGTTGCAGAGAGAATTAACCGCGCGCTGCCGCCGCAAGTAGCTGTTCCTGAGCCACGCTGAATTGCTCGGCCGCTTTGCCCAGGTAGGTTTCTGCTTCCTCGTGATACCCGTCGGCCGACGCAGACCACACCCGGTTGATGTAACGCTCGCCCGCCGCGAAATGGCTCATAATATCTGCGTAGGTTTGCAGGCCAAACAGGTGAACCATGCTCTCGCGCGCGTCGGCAAAGCGCCGCAGATCGTCGCGCAGCCGCAGATCAATTGCCTGGCGAAGGCCTGTGTCCCTGACCGATGCGTCGACCGTAATCTCGCCCAGGTCCCGCACGATGTTGTCGATGGACTCGCGTAGCTCACTGCGGTTGAGTTCGAGGACTTCGTCGGAGGTTGCGTGCGCTGCGGCGGCTCTTTTGATCAGTATCAGGCCGAGCACCCCACCGACAGCGGCAACGCCAAACAGCGTCCAGTTGACATTCTCTACGTCGAGTGACGTCGCGAACGCACCCATCAGGAATCCGAGCACGAGAAGGAAATATCCGATTGCTTTCATCTCTGCGCCCCCTATGACTGAATCACGATGCGCAACGCATCGCCGACACCGACGAGCGCTTCGCCAACTATAAGTCCCGCTGCCACCGGTATGCCGATCTCCTCGCTCCAGGTCTTGCCGATAAAGCGATCGGACAGCTCCCGAGACAGCGTGCCGAGCGAGTACGTCAGCACGATGTTGAATGGCAGGTAAAAGCCCAGACCGACCGTGATACCGAGTCCACCCATGACAGCTGACAGGATGGCGCCGAGCACCGCGCCCGCGATGTACTTCTGGGTTGGCACGTCGCCGCCCATGATGCCGTCGATCGTGCTGGCCAGTGCCTGCGCCTGCGGCGCCGGCAACTTGTCGCTCCCGAGTCCGTGCGATTCGTTGAGAATGAAAATGACGAAGATCACGACGATCGGACCGAGCCAGGCGCCCGCAAACTGACCAATCTGCTGTTTGCGCGGTGTAGCGCCGACGAGGTAACCGGTCTTCAGATCGAGCATCAGGTCTGTTGCCTGTGACATCGCCACGCACATCGCAGCGCCGACCATGAGCGCCGATATGATCGATTCATCGCGGCCCATGTTGAACGCCTGAGTCAGGACAATCAGCAGCGTGATTCCGACGAGTGTCATGCCCGATAATGGCGACCAGTTGGTGCGGCCAATCGCTTCCGACAGGATGATGCCGGCCATCCAGATCCAGAGCGTGCCGAGCAGGGCCATCGCGATCCCGCGACCGAGCCCGATAGTCTCTACCGACGTCCAGGCCATAATGCACAGCAAAATGACTGCACCGCCGACGGCGAAGTACAGCAGCTTGATCGGCATCTCTTCCGTGGATATCCCAGCCTCGACTTTGGCCGCCTTCTGCATCGACTTGATTGCGCTGACGATCAGCGGCGATGCCAGGATGACTCCCATGATGGCCCCACCGATCAGCATGCCGATGCCCAGCGGGCGATACAGCAACAGGCGCAGCGGCCCCGGCGTATCGATCGTCTCGCCCGTTGCATCTGCGGGGAACATGTCCAGCACCGAGAGCATAGGTGACAGGAACCAGTACGCCACGAAACCGCCGATGATAAAGGCGATGCCACCGCGCCCGGCGATGAAACCGACGCCAATCGTCATCAATGACAGGTACCAGATGCCGTTCATGTACTCGGGCATGCCGATCAGCGCGCCGAGATTCCAGTTCGAGACGCCCGTCTCGATCGTGCCATAGTGCACGCCGGCGCTGATCAAAGCGGCGACCAGCAGATAGACAGCCTTGCGAACACCCGCACCCGGAGACTTGAGGATCGTCGCCACCGCAACGCCGCCCGGGTAGGTCAGGCGCTCGTAATCGATCATGTGTTTGCGCAGCGGGATGATGAAAGCGATCCCGAGGAATGCGCCGGCGATGCAGCCGAACGTCAGTATCGTCGAATCGAAGCGATCGCCGAATCCGAGCAGGAAGATCGCCGGCACCGAGAACATCATGCCCGACGATGCACCGTTCACGCCCGAGGCGATCGTCTGCACGATGTTGTTCTCGATAATGCTCTTGCGACGCAGGATGCCGCGCAGCACACCGAAGCCGAGAATGGCGGCGAGCTCCGATCCTTCGATCGAGAAACCGAGGATCAGGGCTGCGTAGCCGATCGACACGGCGATGACGCAACCGATCACCCAACCGGTAACCAATGCGATCCAGGTTAGTTCAGGATAAGGCCGGGACACGGCCTGCGACGGATTATTCACTCCGCTCCCCCGTTGTTATTTGCGCGGAAGACTATCACAGCGGCTCGAGCCGTGCCGCCAGCTGATCCTTCTCGACGACCTCGAGGAACTCGTCGGCCATCGCCTCGCAGGCTGCCACGCAATGCTTCCAGATGCGGACGCGTTCCGCCGGCGCGAAATTCACGAAGTCGGTGCGGTCCGGAATCTTGCCGTGCGGCAAGCCGGCGACGAATGTGTCCGAAGGGCTGACCAGGATCGTGCGGTCGACGTTGCCGGCCTGCGGCCGTCGCCATTTGAGTCGCTTGTCGAACCACCCCGGCACGATGCGGCCGTAGAAATGCGGGAACAGTGTCAGTCGTTCGCGGGCGCTGTGCGGCAGGTCGAGATGATAGTCGATCACCCCGCCGTCGCGGTAAACGCCAGGCAGCGCCCCGGCGATGTCGCGCACGCCCGACAAGACGAGCGGAATCGAGCCGGTCGCCAAGATTGCATCCTCGAGATTGGCCTCTGTCAGTTCGACGCGCTGCAGCGGAAACCCGCGCACATCGAAGAACGGCGGTATGTCTCGCGGATCGTGAAACAGTGCGCGTTCAAACGACCACCCGAGCGTCGAGCGGCTGATGGCGTTGAGCAACGCAGCCGTCGCGAGTGCCGCCCCGAGCACGGCGCGCCGTTCCGACGCCATGACGTGGCGGCTCCGCACGGCCATGACGTGCGTGCGGAACAGCGGATTCGCGAGGATCTGCGCGGCGCCGCCCGCGCCGAGTACCTCGCGCAGGATCGCCCGGCTTTTCGCCGTGATTTCGTGAATGTCCGGCTTGTCGCTGTAGGTCTGCTCGAGGTACGCCGTCTCGAAGCGCTCGATGGCCGAGAGCGGATCGTCCTGCGCATAGCACGCGAAGCGCCAGGAACCGATCGAACTGCCGATCAGGTGCACGGGTCCCGAGAGACGCGGCACGACACTCGACAGTATCGCGCGGTCGAGCTGGCTCAGGGCGAGCCACTTGGCCCCACCGGAGGCGCCGGCGATCGTGCCGACCGACGATATGTCGAATCCGTCGCGCCGCACCGATTCAAGGGCACCGGCGCCCGCTTTGAAGGTCAAAGTGAACGGTTTCACGAAATTGCAACTCAAGGGCAATGGAGGGCCGAATCAGCGGGTATTATAGGGACTCCTTCAGGCTTCCGGTTTTCCATATGTTCAGACCGCTCCTGACCGCGCTGGCGGCCGGCATCGCATTCGTGTCCTGGGGCACGCCGCAGGCCGCCACCGGAACGGCCGCAACGGCGTGCGTCGACGGCATGGCCGGTGCGTTCCCGTGCGACAACGTCGATCTCGTTGCTCACGTCGCCGAGCGGGCCGACTCGGCGAGCGGAGCCGACGTCTGGGGCTTCGTCGACCTCAACACCCACCGCGAGTACGCGATCATGGGCTACAGCACGGGCACGGCCGTGTACGATTTGAGCGACCCCGAGAATCCGCGCGAAGTCGGCTTCATCGCCGGGCAGCGCACGACATGGCGCGACATCAAGATCTACCAGTTCTGGAACGACGACGCCGGCCGCTGGAACGCCTATGCGTACGTGACGGCGGATAATGCGTCGGATGGCCTGGTCATCATCGACCTGAACGAACTGCCGCATCGCATTTCACGCGTCAACTACGTGAGCGATTTCTCCGAGGCACACAACGTCTCCATCACTAAAGCCGATTTCAGCACGGGCCTCGCGCTGACGGATGACACCCCGGTACTCGTCGTCGCGGGCTCGAATCGTGACGACGGACGTTTCCGCCTGTACTCGCTGGACGACCCGCGCGCGCCGGCATTCATCGCGAGGCCGGCAACCCCGGCAGACCAGTCCGCCGGCGATCGCCTGTACATGCACGACGCAGCGTCGACGGTCCTCCGGGACGCCCGCAAAGACTCGATATGCGTCAATGCGGCGGCGTCCCCGTACTGCGACCTGCTCGCCGACTTCAACGAAAACTCGGTCGCCCTTTGGGACATTACCGTCCCCGCGACGCCAGCTCGCATCAGTCACACGACGTACAGCAACTCCGGCTATACGCACTCCGGCTGGTTTTCCGAGGACGGGAGTGTCGTCTTCGTCCAGGACGAGCTCGACGAGCGCGATCGGCTCCTCAATACGACCCTGCGTGCATTTGTCATTTCGGATACGGGGACGTTGAGCACACCGCAAACCTGGACGGGACCGACGACGTCGATCGACCACAACGGCTTTGCGCGCGGCAATCGCTATTACATGTCCAACTACGCGAGCGGGCTGACGATCCTCGATATCGCGAACGTGGCCGACATCCGGGCCGTGGGACGATTCGACACGTATCCGTCATCGGACTCGGTCGGTTTTCCCGGAGCGTGGGGCACCTACCCGTTCCTGCCCAGCGGCAAGATCCTGATCAGCGATACCGGCTCCGGCTTGTACGTCGTCGAGGACAAGACCCGCGATGCGGCCCCGACCATACTCGAGTTCGCCGCGGCGTCCTTCGGCGGGAGCGAAGATCGCAATCCGACACTGACCGTGCGCCGGCTGGGACCGGCAACAGGCACCGTCGGCGTAGCCTGGGAGATCGTCCCGGCCACGGCCGACGCGAGTGACGTCACGTTCCGGACGGGCGTCCTCGACTGGTCGAACGGGGAGACCGGCGACAAGACCATCGATCTCGGGATACTGGATGACGGCAGCGCCGAAGGCATGGAACGCCTGTTCGTAAGACTCCTGTCGCCGAGCCAGGCGGCGAACCTGGGCAATCCGAACTACGCAAGTATTTATGTCAGCGACCCGGGCGCGACGCCCGCCGTGGGTTTCGCGGAGACCGCACTGCGCATCCCTGAGCGCGGCTTCGGCACGGCCGTCGCCGTCGTGCACCGCTCGGGCAGCGCCGTCGGCGCGCTGACAGTCGACTACACGGTTACTGCGGGCGACGCGGCGGCCGGCAGCGACTACGACGGACCGGCGAGCGGCACGCTTACCTGGGCGGACGGCGACGCCGACCCCAAGTGGGTCGAGTGGAGCATCGCCGACGACGGCCCGGGAGAAGCAGACGAGTTCTTCGAGGTCGCGCTGAGCAATCCGACCGGGGGATCGCTCGGCGCGAATTCCGTGCTGCGCGTCAATGTACTCGACGGTACGGGTACGAACGGCCCGCCCGATGTCACTGGGGGTACCGGCCAGACGGGCGGCGGTGGCGGCGCGATATCGCTGTGGTTGCTGGCGCTGCTGCTACTCGAACGGATGCGACTTGATAATCGTCTGTTCGCGATCCGGACCCGTTGAGATGATGTCCACGGGGACGCCGGCGAGTTCCTCGATCCGCGCAAGATAGGCGCGCGCCTTCTCGGGCAGGTCGCCGAACTCGGTAATCCCGACCGTCGATGCCTGCCACCCGGCCCACTCCTCGTAGATCGGCTCGCACTCCGCAAATCGATCGACGACGACGGGCAGTCCCGCGATGGGCTTGCCGTCGATCTGGTAGCCGACGCAAATCTGGATCGTCTCGAGTTCATCGAGCACGTCGAGTTTGGTCACGCATAATCCCGACACACTGCTGTTGACGATCGACCGGCGCAGCGCGACGGCGTCGAACCATCCGCAGCGCCGCGGGCGTCCGGTCGTCGCACCGAATTCCGCTCCCACGCGCGCAATGTGCGCACCCTGCTCGTCGAACAGTTCCGTCGGGAACGGCCCGGCGCCGACACGCGTCGTGTAGGCCTTGACGATGCCGAGGATGTAGTCGAGATTGAGCGGACCGATGCCGGTGCCGGTGCTGGCCGCAGCGGCCACGGTGTTCGACGACGTCACGAACGGGTACGTGCCGTGATCGATGTCGAGGAAACTCCCCTGCGCGCCTTCGAACAGGATGCTCTTGCCGGCGTCCGCGAGATCCTGCAGAACCTGTGTCACGTCCGTGGTGACCGGCGCGATGATCTCGGCATAGCCCATCGCCTCGTCGAGCGTCTTCGCAAAATCGATCGTGTCGGTTTTGAAGTAATGCTTCAAAAGAAAGTTATGATAGTCGAGAATCTCGCCGAGCTTCGCAGCGAATTTCTCGCGCACGAACAGGTCCGACACCTTGAGCGCGCGTCGCGACACCTTGTCTTCGTAGGCCGGACCAATGCCGCGTCCCGTCGTCCCGATTGCGCCCGCGCCGCGCGCCTTTTCGCGTGCATTGTCGAGCGCCACGTGCGACGGCAGGATCAGCGGGCAACCCGGGCTGATACTCAGGCGTTCGAACACCGGCACGCCGCTCTCCACCAGGGCGTTCGCCTCCTCGACGAGTGCGTCGAGCGCGAGCACGACGCCGTTGCCGATGAGGCACTGCACCCCGTCGCGCAGAATGCCCGAGGGGATCAAGTGAAGGACGGTTTTCACACCACCGATGACGAGCGTGTGGCCGGCATTGTGACCGCCCTGGAAACGCACAACCGCTGCCGCGCGGTCGGTCAGCAGGTCGACGATCTTCCCCTTGCCCTCGTCACCCCACTGGGTGCCGATGACGACGACGTTCTTACCCATGGTATTCCCGCTTACGAATTGCCGCGGCTAGCCGCGCACCAAGAAAAGCACGACCACACCGATCGCCATGACGGTGAGGCCGATGTTGCGGATATGATTGTCACTCAGCCGCGCGATTTCCGCCACCATCTCACGGTACTTCTTCGGCGAGATGAACGGCAGCATGCCCTCGATGATGAGCACGAGGGCAATGGCCGTAAAGATTTCGGTCGCTATTGTCCGCCGTCCGAACGGTTCAGGTAGCGGAAGAATTCGTTACCCGGGTCGAGCACGAGTACATCACCTTCCTTGCCGATCGCGTTCTTGTACGCATTGATGCTTCGATAGAATGCGTAGAACTCGGGGTCCTTGTTATACGCCCTGGCATAGATATCGGCCGCCTTCGCGTCGCCTTCACCGCGGATAATCTGCCCCTGCCGACTCGCATCGGCAATGATGACGGTACGGTTTTTTTCGGCCGTCGACGTAATCAGCGCCGCCGCCTCGCGTCCCTCGGCTCGCGTCTGCGTGGCAAGCTGCTGGCGCTCCGCGCGCATTTGTTCGTAGACCGACTCACGGACACGGGCAACAAACTCGACCTGCTTGACGCGAAAGTCGACGAGTTCGACGCCGAGACCCTCGGCGGTCGGCCGCGCAAGGGTCAGCATGTCGCGCATCAGCTCCATGCGTTCCACCGAGATCGCTTCGCGCGTCGTTCGTTTACCGAATTCGGTGACCACCGAGTTCTTGATGATCTCGCGCAAGCGCTCGACCGCAACCTGTTGCGAACCGCCCGTCGAGGTGTAGAAACTGACTTCATCGACGATGCGCCACTTGACGAAAAAGTCGACGGTCATGTTCTGGCGATCGAGCGTGAAGACTTCCTGCGGTGCATCGTCGATCTTGAGTATCCGCCGTGGGAACTTGCGCACTGTCTCGACAACCGGGATCTTGAATTTCAGGCCCGGCTCGTACTGTGCCTGTCGAACCTCGCCAAAGCGCAGCTTGATGGCGAGTTCGCGCTCGTTAACGGTAAATGCCGAAAGACCGATGATCACGAAGATCAGTCCGACGGCCAGGAAAAATCCAAATCGCGTGTTGTTCATTGACGGATCCTCCTTTCGCGCGGATCGGCGTTCTCTCGCGCGCCCGCGGACTCGCTTGGATTGGGCAACGAGGCGTCGCCGCCCGACTGCACCGCGGGCAACCGGATGCCCGAACGGTTCATGATCTCGTTGAGCGGCAGGTACAGGAGGTTGCCGCCGCCGTCCGTGTCGATCAGCACCTTGGCCGCATCGCCATACACCGATTCGACGGCCTCGATATAGAGCCGGTCGCGAGTGACGCGCGGCGCTTTCTGGTATTCCGTCAGCAGCGCCTCGAACCTGGACGCTTCACCCTGGGCATCGGCAATGACCCGCTCCCGATAGGCCTCGGCGCCCTGCAGAATGCGCTGGGCTTCGCCGCGAGCTTTCGGCACGATGTCGTTGGCATACCGCTCGGCCTCGAGCTGGTAGCGATCCTGATCGTTGCGCGCGCGCTGTGTATCGGCCACGGCCTCCTCGACCGCGGACGGGTAATTGACCTTGTTGATGTTGATCGACGTCACCGTCAGCCCGGCGCCATAGACGTTCAGCGTGTCCTGTAATTCCTCGATAGTCCGCGCCGGAATTTCCTCGCGGCGTTCGCCGATCAGGGACGCGAGGGAGCTCGTCCCCACGACACCGCGCAGCGCGCTCTCGGTAACGTCCTGCAGTGTCTGCTCCGGGTCCTCGACCTCGAAGCTGAACTTGACGGGGTCGGTGCGACGATACTGCACGGCAATATCGATGTAGACGTACCATTCGTCCGCCGTCAGCATTTCCGTCGAGTAGTTGAAGTCATTGACCTCTTCGATGTTGACGATATCGACGATTTCGATCGGAAATGGCAGGTGCCAGCGCAGACCCGGCATCGTCACGGGCTCGATATATTCGCCGAAGCGCTGCACGACGCCGCGTTCCGCCGCGTCGACGCGGTAGAGGCCGGTCAGCAGCCAGGCGCCGATGAGCAGCACGCCGAGCAGGATGCCGCCCGCGCCGCTGCCTCCGCCGCCACCACCACCGCCGAGGAGACTCGAGAATTTCTTCTGCCACTCCTTGGCAATCTGATCCAGATCAGCCGGTTCGTCCCCGTCGCGTTTCCACGGGTCCTTGCCGTTTCCGTTTTCATTCCAGGCCATAGTCATTACTCATTTGCGGCGGGTGCCGGCTCGGGGAGGGGCACCGCGTCCAGTTGTTCGACGGCGAGGTTTTCAGTTTTCAGGAATCTCTGCAAGTCCTTTTCGGTCAGCCTGAGCTCGAGCACCCAGCCACCGTCCTCGAGATCCTCTTCACTAAGGACCGCACCAAGCTCGAATAGTTTGGCCCGCTGCCGGCCCTGCGACGCCTCGAGCCGGATAATCCGCTGCACGGTGCGCTTGCAAAGGCGGTTCGCAATGGCTTCCTTGAGCAGGTCCAGGCCCTCGCCCGTGATCGCCGAGATCCATACGGCGCGGCCTTCCCCGCCGCGATTGCTGGTGACACGCGGCTTACGATCGAGCTTGTCGATCTTGTTATAGACGCGAATCTGCGGCACCTGGTCGGCGTCGAGCTGCTGCAGGACCGAGTTGACCTGGCGCACCCGTTGCCAGCGGTTCGGGTCCGACGCGTCGATCAGGTGCAGGATCAGGTCGGCCTCGCGCGCCTCCTGCAGGGTCGACCTGAACGCCGCGATCAATTCGTGCGGCAGGTCGCGAACAAAGCCGACCGTGTCCGCGAGCACGACGTGCTCGCCGTCGGGCAGGTCGAGCCGCCGCACGGTCGGGTCGAGCGTCGCGAACAGCTGATCCTGCACGAACACGCCCGCGTCGGTCAGCGCGTTGAACAAGGTCGATTTGCCGGCATTCGTGTAGCCGACCAGCGCTACGGTGGGAATCTCGGCGCGCATGCGATTCGCGCGATTGATATTGCGTCGCGTATCCACGTGCTCGAGCCGCTCGGTGAGCTGCCGGATGCGCTTGCCGACGAGGCGGCGGTCTGTTTCGAGCTGGGTTTCGCCGGGACCGCGCAGGCCGATACCGCCCTTCTGGCGTTCAAGGTGGGTCCAGCCACGTACGAGACGCGTCGACAGGTGCTTGAGCTGCGCGAGTTCCACCTGCAGCTTGCCTTCGAAACTGCGTGCGCGCTGCGCGAAGATGTCGAGAATCAGGCCGGCACGATCGAGCACGCGGCACCGCAGTGCTTTTTCGAGGTTGCGCTCCTGGCTCGGGCTGAGTGCGGCCGAGGAGATCACGAGTTCCGCGTCGTGCTCCTGGATCAGGGCCCGCAATTCGTCGAGCTTGCCCTTGCCGATGAAGTACCGCGCATCCGGACTGCGACGCGACGACACGAGCTCGCCGACGAGCTCTGCGCCCGCGGACCGGGCCAGCTCGGCGAACTCCTCGCGTTCTGATTCGTCAGGTAATCCGTCGGGACTCGCGTGGACGAGCACGGCGCGCTCGCCACTCTGCGGTCGTTCGAAGAACTTAGTCGTCTTTATCTCCAGCGTCGTCGTCGGGCAGCGGCAGGCGCACGTTGCGCGACGGCACGACCGTCGAAATTGCGTGTTTGTAGACCATCTGGTTCACACTGTTCTTCAGCAGGACCACAAACTGGTCAAATGAATCGACCTGCCCCTGCAACTTGATGCCGTTGACGAGGTAGATCGAGACAGGGACCTTCTCCTTACGCAAAATGTTGAGGAACGGGTCTTGCAGAGTTTGCCCTTTAGCCATATTGGGTCTCCTTATTCTTATTCCAATCTTTGAGAACCGCGTCCCGGTGGCGCCGGGTTGCCCTCTCGCGGTCTTCAGCCTAAGCGTTAAAAAAGTCTATCACAGGGACTGCGCCAGAAAAGCGGATATAGCATCGATCGCCCCGGCTTCAAGGGGGTTACAGATGAAAACATCCGTTTCCGAGCGCAGCCACGTGATCTGGCGCTTGGCGAGCTGGCGCGTCGCGTAGAGCGCGCGCGCCCGCGCCTCGTCGAGGCCGAATTCGCCGTCGAGGTACTGCCAGAACTGGCGATACCCGACTGCGCGCATCGACGGATGATCGCCCGTCAGGCCCTTACGCCCCCGCAGCCGCGCGACTTCGTCGGCGAACCCCGCGTCCACCATGGCGTCGAGCCGTGCGGCGATGCGCTCGTGCAGCACGCTGCGCGGCTCGATGCTGAGGCCGATCTTGAGATATTGGATATCGTCGCGGTCCGGGGCTCGCTCGCCGTGCCATTCGGTCAGGGGCGTTCCGCTCGTATGCCAGACCTCGAGCGCACGCTGGATACGCTGCCGGTCGTTCGGCTTGATCCGCTCAGCCGCCGCAGGATCCACCTGCGCGAGTTCGGCGTGCATCGCCGGCCATCCCCGCTCCGCCGCCTCGGCATCGATCGCCTCGCGGACCTTTTCGTCCGCGCCCGGCAACTCGGCGATGCCCTCGGTCAGCGCCCGGAAGTACATCATCGTTCCGCCGACGAGCAGAGGAATCCGCCCGGTCGCGAAGATCGCGTCCATTTCACGGTACGCATCGCGCACGAAATCGCCCGCGGAATAGCTCTCCTCCGGGTCGCGGATATCGATGAGCCGGTGCGGCGTGCCTGCCAGCGTGTCCGCGTCGGGCTTGGCCGTACCGATGTCCATGCCGCGGTAGACCAGGGCCGAGTCGACGCTGACGACCTCACAGGGAAACCGCTTGCTCAGGCGAATCGCCAGATCGGTCTTGCCCGACGCCGTCGGGCCCATGAGCAGGATCGCGGTGTTCGGCATCGCGCGTGCTCAGCGCCCGCGCAGGAACAACCGGTCCAGTTCGGACATCGTGATCGTCGTCCACGTCGGTCGGCCGTGGTTGCACTGGTCGGCTCGCTCGGTTGCTTCCATTTCACGGAGCAGCGCATTCATCTCGTCGATCGACAACAGCCGATTGGCGCGCACCGAGTGATGGCAGGCCATCGTCGCCAGCAACTCGTCGCTCTCATCGTCGATGCGGTTGCTGCGCCCGGATTCGGAAAGATCGGCCAGGACGTCCCGCAGCAGCGACCTGACGTCGGCATTGCGCAGCAGCGCCGGCACCTCGCGCACGAGCAGCGTCGTCGGGCCTGCGCGGTCGACGACGAGGCCGAGTTGCTCGAGCGCCTCCCCCGACGCTTCGACGAGACCGGCCTCGTTTTCCGCGACCGCAATCGATTCGGGGACGAGCAGCGGCTGGCGCACGAGGCTGCGATCGTCATAGCTCTTCTTGAGCTTTTCGTAGGTGATGCGTTCATGCGCCGCGTGCATGTCGACCACGACCAGGCCGTCCCGGTTCTCGGCCAGGATGTAGACCCCCGCGAGCTGCGCGATGGCGAAGCCGAGCGGCGGCACATCCGTGGCCTGGTCCGGCAGATCGGCCAGCGACGGGGCCGTCGCCATCGCGCGATAGGTCGCGAGCGTCTCACTCACGGCCGACGGCGAAGGCGCGTGCGGCAACGGCATCGAGCCCTGATCGAAGACGCGATCCCGCGTCATCGGGATCGGCGTGACTTCGTGGCCGCCGGGCCGCGTATCCCTGAGCGCAAATTCAATAGACTGCGCAACCACACCGTGCACGCGGCGGCCGTCGCGGAACCGGACCTCGTGCTTGGCCGGGTGGGCGTTCGCGTCGACGCCTTTCGGGTCCATCGTGATAGCGAGCACGTACGCGGGATACCGGCCGTGAAACAGCACATCGCGGTAAGCA
>JBFJQO010000002.1:0-31937 GCA_041616535.1 Woeseiaceae bacterium
ACAACCGCGCCCGCCGCGGCGATGTACCGGGTCGAGGCGCCGGCGGCGACGTCGTCGCGGAGCACCAGCGCGCCCGAGGCATCGTAGAACGAGTAGATTTCCTCGTTGCCGATGTTCTGGTAGACGCGCCGCTGGTTGCCATCATATCGATACTCCGCGGCGACCGTGCCGGTCTGGGAGACCGGCTGATCGGAGTAGTCGTAAGCGAGCACCATGCCGCCGAGGTCGGTGACATTGCCGCGATCGAGCGTCTCGTTGTACTGGATCGCCCTGACCGGCTGATCGTTCCGCGTATGCGATGCGGCGCGGTTGGTCGCCGAATCGTAGGTGATCGTGTCGCTGACGGTGCCGAGCGTCTTCGAACGAATATTGCCGAGCGGATCGATGTCGAACGTACCGGTGCCCCACGGGCCCGTCGCTGTCTCGATTCGGCCGATATCGTCGTAGCCGTAGCCCCGGTCATTGCCGATGTCGGCTGCATCGATAATGCTGGTTAATTGCCCTCGCTTGTTATAGGCATACGTCCGGTCCACCGCATCGACCACACCATTTGAGTGAATCCGGTTCCGGAGCACCTGTTGCCTCGGTGTCCAGGTGTTGGTCAGAGAATGGCCGTTGCCATAGGCCGCCGATTCCAGGCTGCCGTTGGCGTGATATATGGCGTTCGTGACGTAGTTGGTGGGCCCGTTCCTGACGGTTTTCGGCTGGCCGAGGCCGTTCAGCACATGGTCGATGACCACGTTGCCGGGATAGGTCCTCTGTTCGAGATGGCCGTCGGCGTGGTAGCGATAGCCGAGCGTGTACGTCCGCACGTCGACAATGAGCTCTTCGCTCTTGATGTTATTGGCCGAATCGTAGGTGTAGGTCAATTCGACGTCGTCCGCGGGATTGGCGGCGACTCGATCCACGGTCAGAACATTGCCGTTGTCGTCGAACGTCCGGATGATGTCCGGGGTGTTGACGTCGTCAAACAGCGTCTTCTCGAGCCGGCCCAGCTCGTCATACTCGAGCACGACCCGGCTGCTGCCCGACGGCGTGACGCAGCTCGTGCCGCCGGCCACCCCCTTTGCATACGCGGTCATCTCGTAGGCGTCGTTGAATTCGTAGACGGTATGCCCGCCCTCCGGGGTCGACATCCGGCAGACCCGCTCTTCAGGATCCATGTAGTATTGGACGGAGTAGTCCATGTCTTCGGTGCCATAGACGCCGTACTGCCGGATTTTCGTGGTCTGCCCGTAGTCGTTTCGATACATCCACGTCTTGATAGTTGACCCGTTGTGGGGCTGCTCGATAAGGTGAAGTTCGGTGTCGTCGGGGTCGCCGAATGCGTGATGGTAGAAGTGCGTTACCTTGTTCTCGGGGTCCGTGACCGTAGTGCGATGATTGGCCTGGTAGACATAGCTCGTGGTCGCCCCCGGCGTCACGTTCTCAGCTTCGAGCAGTTTGCGGCCCAGCGAATCGTACGTGGTCGACAGGCCATCCACCGGGGTCGGCAGCTCCGTCGGGAATGACACGAAGGTCACCTGGCCCAGCGCGTCGAAGTGGGTGGCAATATAGCTGGTCTTGCCGTCGCTGTTGGTCGGCTCCGTTTTCACCCGATAGGGCCGGGTCAGGCTATCGTACGAGGTCGTCACCCGGGTCGTGCCGCGCGTTGACGTCTGCACGATGCCGCTGCCCAATGACGAGTAGGCGATCGTAGTATCGGACCACGGGTCACTCAGCAGTGACCGGTCGATCTTCTCTAGCCAGCCAGTCGCCGTGTATTCATAGCCGACGGTGTTTTGATTGCCGTCGGTTTCCGAGGTAACCCAGCCGTTGTCATCGACAGCGCGCGACACGGTGGATTGATCGGCCCGCGTGATGAGCTGCGGCAAGCCGCGCTTGTAGCTGTCGAAGCGGGTGCGCCGCGGGACGGCCAGTGCGTCCTCGACCCACGCAATGGCGCCCTTCCGACCTAGTGCGGTGTGATAGCCCGCCTTTCTGAAAAGACTGCCGAATCGATGGTGCTCGGTCAGGTGATGTCCGGCGGCATCGTACACGAATGAGTCGAACAGCTTGCCATTGCGCTTTAACGTATCAACCAGGCCCAGCACCCAGTCGTCACGATCGTGCGCGTACGTGCGATCGACATACCGCGCCGCCATTTCGGAGTAGCTGTTCGAGCGTGTGACTTTCGTCGGAAAGCCGTGGCTGTAATCGGTCGAGGACTGTGTCGTATTGTATTCGTAGACGGTCTCGTGAACGTCGGTGCCACGCGTATTAGTCGTGACCAATTCACGTCTCGGGCGCTGCAGCTTGTCCTGGTTCGCGTTGTTGAGATAGGTCGTGCCGACGATACTCTCGATGAGGTAGGTTTGATCAACCGTTTGCGTTGGCGTACCGCTGCCGGGCGTCTCATACCGCTCGTCCTTCAGCATCAAGCCTTCGAAATCGCCCCACCGAGCGAACTCGCGGCGAGTCTTGTGACCGAGCGGATCGACGACCTCGGTCCACTTGATCTGCGGTGTGCCGCCGGTGTAACCCGAATAGGTGTACGTCCAGGTCGCTGCCGGGTAGTTGGTTCCGGAAAGGGTCTTTTGCGTCAACGACATGGCATCGAAATAGGGCTGCGTCGTTGCATTACCGCCAAGGCAGCTTCTCGACGCGGCATCCTGGCCATTGGTATCGCCCTTGACGTGCCGGATCTCCGCGAATGTGAAGTTCCCCGTCGCGCCGTTCGGGTGGGTCAGCGAGACTGTGTAGGGCGCTTTGGTGCAGTCATAGGTGGGGTCCGCTTTCACATCCATCTGATGCAAACTGAATGTCCAGGTACGCGTATCGGGGAGCGTGACGGTCTGCAGCGTCGTGGCGATACTCGGTCCGCTGCTGTAGGCATAATTCCACTCGCGCTGGTCCGGCGAGCCCTGATGCGCGATGACCTTGCTGATCAGGCCGTTCGTATACTCGACGTCGATCGTCCGGCCGTCGCTTGCGGCAATGCGCTGCAAGTCTCCGCCGCTGGAGTAGGTATAGATGACGTCGTTGCCGTCAACATCCTCGACTTTCGTCGCCAGCATGATCGCGACACTGCGCTCGAGGATCGTGTCCGCGACATTCATCTTGGGCGTCGTGCGATAGATGAGCTTGTCGAACGTGTACCTGTCGCCATTCGGCGCCGTCGCGATGAAGCCTTCGCCGCCGCCGTTTGCCGCACCGATGTCCGCGATGCAGGAAATTGCCCAGTTGTCGACCGTCACTCTTCTCGTGCTGGCTGGCCACTGGTTCTGTTGCCCGATGGCAAGAATCTGTCGCGAACCCTGACCGGGAATCTCGAGCAGCACGCCGTTCGAGTACTCGTAGTCCTCGACGATGTACATGTCCGGATAGTCGTTCATCGGGTCGAAGATGTTCGGAATCCAGTACGGGTCCGAGTGCACGACCACGGGCCCCTGCCCGCCCGAAGAATTGCATCGCATATCATGCCAGTCCGCCGGCTCCAGGTCGCCGCTGAAACGCGGCTGGGCGACAATCGTCGTAATGCGCGGAACGAGCAACTCCCAGTCGGCGAAATCGTGGTCATTCACGTAACGCTCGCCGAGCGATCGGGTTCGGCGAATCGCAACGTCCAGGTCGAAATTGCCGGGAATGGCTAAGTCGGTGTGTGAAAAGACGACGGATCCGGTATTGAAGTCGATCTGGTCGCCCATCAAGTCGACGCCGTCCGATTGCAGGCGTTCGTCGACGCCCATGCGGGTCAGGTAGTCCACGTCGATCCCGACGCTGCTTTGTGCGACGGCCACAGGCGTGGCCAGCATCGAGAAAATGACACCCAGGCAGAGAACTGATCGATGCATGATGCCCCCACTGGCGATTTCGCCGGCTAACGGTCGACAGGACTAGTACACAATACGAACTTGGTTAGCGTGGAACATACTTGGGCAGGCATCATACGACCAACACCTTATGTGGTCAATTTTGCTCATGCCAAGAAGATGACAGGCGCCTGGCGCGAATTCACGTAGACGCCAGCCGTGCTTCGGGCCCGGCGCTGGGCATCTGCGTATTGGCGCGGCTCCTTCGCGGTGCGATGCTTGCCCAAGATGGAATTCCTGCTCGCTGTCATCCTCCTTGGCGCCGCGTTCTACGTCGGCTGGAACATTGGCGCCAACGACGCCGCGAACTGTATCGGCACGACGGTCGGCGCGCGCGTCCTGCCCTATCGAACCGCCGCCCTGATCATGGCCGCGTTCGTGATCCTCGGCGGCACGCTGCAGGGTCACCACGTCATGAAGACCGTGGGCAAGGGCATCGTGATCACCGAGGCATCCGTTTACGAAACCCATAACGGGACGGCGGCGCCCGCAGCGCACGACGAGTGGTTTCCGGACGACCGGCTTCCCGACCATGCCATCCTCGTCGCCCTGCTCTCCGCGGGATTCTTCGTGACGCTCGCAACGTTCTCGAGCATCCCGGTCTCGACGTCACAGGCGATCGTCGGCGGGGTCGCCGGCACCGGGCTCGGCATCGTCGGCATCCAGGCCAGCTACTTCAAGCTCGGCGTGCTGCTGAAAATCCTCGGGGCCTGGGTCGTCAGCCCGCTGCTCGCCCTGGCCCTCGCATTCGTCGTTTACTGGCTCCTCGGCATCGTATTCCGGGGCGCGCGCGCCCTGCACGGGTCGAGCGTGCTCAAAGCCGGTGTCATTGCGTCGTCCGCGTACGTGTCGTACTCGCTCGGTGCGAACGACGTCGGCAACGCCATCGGGCCGTTGCTCAACAAGTACCCCGACATGGGCGTGCCGCTGGCCGTGCTCGGCGGTGTCGCCATGGCGACGGGCGCCCTGACGTTCGGACGACGCGTAACGAGAACCGTGGGCCACAGCATCACGCCGCTCGACTACACGGGCGCCCTGGCGGCGCAGGCGTCGGCCGCGTTCGGCGTGCACCTGTTCTCGATGATGGGCATTCCGGTGTCGACGTCCCAGGCCGTCGTCGGCGCCGTGATCGGCGTCGGCCTGACCAAGGGCGCGCGGGCCGTCAGCGGCAGAAAAGTCATGACGATTTTCGCGGGCTGGATCGTGACGCCGCTGTGCGCGGCGGCGTTCGCCGCGGGGATATACCGGTTGTTGGACAGATTCGTGTTCTAGGGTGCAAGGTACCCGGAGGTAGGTAGCGATGCAGATATTCAAGAAGGAAAAAAAGGTGGTTGAACTGGCACTCCGGCACGCCGACAAGACCGGCGAGAGCCTGGCCATCATGACGGCGGAACTCAAGGCGGTGACGGCCAAAGAGCTGGCTGATCTCGACGATGCCGCCGAACGCGTCAACGAGCTCGAGACCGAGGCCGATGCGCTGCTGCGCGAGATTCGTGACCTGCTCTATTCCGGCGCCTACCTGCCGACGATTCGCGGTGACCTGTATCGCCTGCTGTCCGCGGTCGACAAGGTGACCAACCGGATCGAGGGCTGTCTCGATTTCGTGAGCATGCAGCGGCCGGCGCATGTCGACGCCTACGCCGCGCCATTCAGTGAAATACTGGACATGACGGCCGTCTGCTACGACCACCTAAAGGGCGCGTTGCGCGCGTTTCTCAAGCCCGAGGGTGAAGTCGAAGAAGTGCGCGAGCATTCGCGCCAGGTCAGCGAGATCGAGTCGCAAATCGATCGCCGCGAACGCGCTCTGTCGATCGCGCTGTTCGGCTCGGACCTCGAACTCGCCGAGAAAATGCACGTGGCCGAGCTCCTGTCGCGCATCGTGAGTATTTCGGACCAGATCGAAAATACGGCCGACGAATTGCAGCTTCTCAGCCTGAAGTCCATCATCTGACCTGCACAGGCCACCGAACCGGGACAGTTCATGGATCCGAAGGACAAGCGCGCGGCAACGCTGACACGGCATCGCAAGATCCTCGTGGCGATGATCTTCAAGGTCACGGCCTACTACCTCGTGCTCGGCATCGCGATCTTGATTGCCGCCAATACGATTCCCGGCTTCGCGGCGAACCTGCCCGTCGGCGGCGTCGGCGAGATTGCGGATTTCGGTTCGTCGAGTATCTACGACCTCGAGGAAGCCCTGCTCAGCGCCGACGACGAGGAGATCGAGGACATCGTCAGCGAGAACACGCGCGCGCGGCTCGCGCGCGGGCCGGCCTGGGTGCACGAGGCGCTGGCGCTGATCTACGCGATGTCTGCCACGCTGCTGCTGATGCTGCCCGTCTCCTGGGTCTACAAGGCCATTCACACCGATAGCGTTTACGACCACTCCATCGATACGACGACGCTTGTCCTGCCCGCGGTTGTCGCCGGCATCGTGACGGTCGTGCAACACAGCCTTGCGCTGGCCTTCAGCCTGGCCGGCATCGTGGCCGGGGTCCGGTTCCGGCGCGCGCTCAACGACACGTTCGACACGTTGTTCATCCTCGCCTCGATCGGCGTCGGCATCGCCGCCGGCGTCAAGTCGCTCGAAATCGCGGTCGTTTTGATCGTGTTTTTCAGTTACGCCGCGCTCGCGGTCTGCGCATTCGGCGACGGGCTGGAATCGCAGCACATCGTGCGCCGCAAGCGGGAACGCAAAGCCAGGAAAGCCGCCAAGGCGCTCGAGGGCGAAGCCAAATCCGAGCACGGCGGGCCTATGTCGAGTCTTTAGACTCCTCGACGTCTTCGGCCATCATCTCCTCGAGCAGGTCGGCGCCGCGGCAGCGATCGAGCACTTCCTGCTGGAACAGCGTCTCGTCCTCGAGGATCGCAAAGAAGCGCTTGACGTAAGACACGGTACGGCTGCGCGACAGGCGGCTCAGCTCGGGATGGGTTTCGTACAGCGCCAGGATCTCGTCCTTTTTCGCGAGCATTTGCGCGACGGCCTCGTCCATGACCTGCGGCGGCTGGCACAGGCCCCGATAGAATCGGGTCCGGACCAGACGGATCGGCAGGTGAGACGGCGGCGCGGCGTATTTCGCGTCGACGATGCCCGACATGTCGAAGTCGAAGGGGATCGGGATGCGCTTGTCGGCCGACGTTTCCCGCGTGTACATCACCGCGTTGTGGCAGCAGTATTCTCCTTGCGGGCCCTGCAAGACCGAATAGTCGTGGTTCGAAATCAGCAGCTGGAACAGCTCGAGCAGGGCCGTCGTCGGCTGGTCGAGTTCGTCGAACTGGTTCTCGGCCACGCGCGCCTTGTCGATGCCGAGGCGCTTCGCGATGTCGCCCTCGTCCTCGATGACGAACGCGAGGTCGGTCCACGACTGCAGCTTCTCGTCGCTGTCCACGTAGCTCAGCCGGATCAGGCGCGTGCCGAAGCTGTAGTCGGTCAGTATCTCGTACGTCCGGTACGCCATGTACTCGAGCAGCAATTTCTGCTGCGACTCGATGCCGTGCTGGCACGGGGACACGAGCTTGAGCTTGTCCTGGCCGTGGAACAGCGTGTCCTTGACCTGCGACTTCTTGAAATTCAGGCGCAGCGGCGGCAACTCGCAATACTGTTTGCGGAAATTGCCGCGGATGCGGATCGACACGTCGAGGCGGTGCGACTTGCCCTCGCCGTTGAGATAGGTCCACTGGCCCGGGAAATACAGCCGGACCTCCGAGTCGCGCTGCGCATACGCCTGCGTGACCGGCGCCGTCAGCACGGCCTTGAGGATGGCATGATCCCGGAACAACGGCTTGCGTTCCGCGGCGTGCAGGCTGCCCGCAGCCGCCAGGGCAACGGCTGTAATAATGAGTGAAACGCGTTTCACAGGGGCGTTTATACGGAATCGTCTCGCAAAAGTCATACGAGGAAACCGAAGCCCCGGCGCGGCCTTTACGCCCGACGCCAGAACCGGGGTACGCTAAGATAATCGCCTTCAGGTAACCGTGAACCACTGTGCGAGAACCCGCGACTTTCGAGATCCGCAGCGCCGTGCCCGGCGACGCCGAGGCTATTGCCGCCCACAATGCCGCAATGGCCGAGGAGACCGAGGGCAGGACGCTGGACCCCGACCTGATCGGGCCCGGCGTGACGGGCCTGCTCGAGGACCCGGCGAAAGGCCGCTACTGGGTCGCCGAGAGCGCGGGCCGCGTGATCGGTCAGCTCATGGTCACGTACGAATGGAGCGACTGGCGCAACGGCACGATCTGGTGGATACAAAGCGTCTATGTGGACCCCGACTGGCGCCGCAAAGGCGTGTTCAGCGCCCTGTATCGGCATGTAGAATCCCTCGCTGGCGCGACGCCCCGGGTTGTCGGGCTGCGCCTTTACGTCGAAGAAAACAACACGCGGGCACAGCGGACTTACGCGGCGCTCGGCATGATCAAGCCGAGCTATCTCGTCATGGAAGCCATGCTCGACCCGACCCAGTCCGACTGAACGGAGATCGTCCATGCTCAAACCCGGATCCAAGGCCCCAGAATTCGTGCTGCTCAACGACGAGGGCGAAGACACTTCGCTGTCCGACCTGTTGCAGGACGGTCCGCTGATCCTGTACTTCTACCCGGCGGACTTCACACCGGGCTGCACCAAGGAAGCGTGCTCCATTCGCGACATCCATGACGACATCCAGTCGGTGGGCCTGAAGGTGGCGGGGATCAGCCCGCAGGACGTCGAAAGCCACGGGAAGTTCCGCGACAAGTACGATCTGCCCTTCACACTGCTCAGCGACCCGGACAAGGTGGCCATCAAGATGTACGACGTCGACGGCATGTTCGGCGTGGGTGTCGCGCGCGCGACGTACCTGATCAACCAGGACCGCACGATCAAGGATGCCGTGTTGGCCAACGTCCGCATCGGACGCCACCAGGAGTTCATCCAGAAAGCCGTGGTCCTGCGCGAGACGGCCGGCAAGCGTACCGACTAGCTGCCCTGCACCGTCACGATGACACGCCGTTCGTGCGGCGCGCGCCGGTGCTCCCACAGGTAGATGCCCTGCCAGGTCCCGAGGGCGCAGCGTCCGTCGCGCACAGGAATATTGAGATCCGACTGCGTCAGGATGCTGCGCACGTGCGCGGGCATGTCGTCGGGGCCTTCGGCCGTGTGCGTGAACATCGGGTCGCCGTCCGGCACCTGTCTCGACATGAAGGTCTCGAGGTCGCGCAAAACGCTCGGGTCCGCGTTCTCGCACAGCATCAGCGAGGCGCTCGTGTGGCAGATGAACACGTGGCATATACCGGCCCTGACGCCCGACGCGCGCACCGCGCCCTGCACGTCGGCACTCAGGTCGTAGGTGCCGCGACCCCGTGTCGCCACGCGAATCTCCGTCTGCTCGATCACGGCACGTAGGGCTGTCCGTAACGCAGGCGAATCGTCTTGGTCTTGCCGAACCACGGGATCGAGACGATGTAGATATTGTCGTACTCATCGTCGGCGATCGGCGGCACTTTCTTGCTCGCACCCATGTTGCCGATCAGGGCCGGCAGGGTGTTGCTGTGGCCGACGACCAGGATGATCTTGCCTTTGTGTGCCTTGACGATGTATTCCATGATCGCCTCGGTGTCCTCCGCGTCGTAGGAATGCACGGGAAGGTCGAGCGCCTCGGCGATCGGCCGCGCCGTCTCCTCGGTACGCCGAAACGGCGTCGCATAAACGGCGTCGACGCCGGCCACGACGTCGGCGTCGACGAGTTGCCGCCTGAGTTCCGCGACGCGGCGCTGGCCGGCCGGGCTCAGGCCCGGGTTGTCGGCGGGCGTGGCGGCCTTCTCGGCGTGGCGGACGAAGATGACCGTCGTCGTCGCCTGTGATTCGAAAAACCAGGCGAGGCCGACGGCGATCGCCGTGTAGATGACGATGACGACCGCACGACGGCGGCGGCGCCGCCTGCGGCGCTCGATGTCGGACTCGGATTTGCGCATGGACGCGACTTTACGAGGTTTTGTCGTCCTTGACCACGTGGTATTCGCCCTCGATGACGTCGTGGCGGGCCGGCCGGGGTGACGGTTCCTGCCGGTCCGTCTGCCGGCGCAGCTTGCGGTTGAACCACCAGACGCGCAGCCCGATGACGGCCGCGAGGACCAGCACGATCGCACCGAGCACGACGAACGCAACGAATCCCAGCACGATCGAGGCGCCGATCGCCAGGGCGCCGACGACGATCACGAGGGCGTTCGCGATCGGGTTGCCGCCCGGCAGGCCGCGATTCAGGGATGATTGCCTCATTCTTTCCTCGTGTAGAACCCTTCGAACCAGGTCGTCCAGGTCTCGCCTCCGTCGTTGGATTGTTCGAAGAACTGCCGGACGCGCCCGTCCGGCAGCGGCGTCCACAGTCCCCGGAACGGAATGGTCGTCCCATTGCCGACCGTATGCAAGGTCCCGACGAGCAGCATGCCGTCGTCGGTCATGCCGCCGCGAATGTTGATCTGGCTGCCGCCCTCGGCATTCCAGATCTGCACCCAGTCGCCCGTGATCTTGTCGAGGTAATTGATGCTCTGGCCCGTCCCGCCGGCGCTGCTCTTCCAGTGCTCGACCAGGACGCAGCCGCGCTCCTCCTTGCGGATCGAGTTGGTGCCGGCCAGCGTACCGCCCGCAACGTGCACATCCCATTCGCCGACCCAGAAATCGAACTCGCCGAACGTCGTGTCGCTCTCGCAGGGGTACGCGAGCTTCGACATCGCCGCGACGATGCCGTCGTAGCCGCTGTGCCCCTCTAACGTATTCAGGATGGGGTCGTTGACGATAAATCCAACCGCCGTGAAACCCGTGTCGGCGATCGCCTGCAGCGCCGCGACCGCGTCGCCCGGTTCATCGTCGAGCGTGTGCAGGCGGGCCCGCTCGAACTGGAGTCGCAGCGGGGCGAAGCCGAGTTCCTCGGCGGAGTCGAGGGCAGCGAACGCCTCGTCCGTGGCGCCGGCCTCGCGCGCCGCCTGCGCCTGCCGGAACCAGCCCGCCGCATCGGTCGGCGTCTCCGCGATCGCAACCATCGGGAGCATTATTATCATTAAAAATAATTGCTTAACGATTGTTCCTCGAATCATTATTATGTCTCTGCAGGCCGCCCTCTGGGGTGTCAGACACCCGATCCTGCGGCAGGTTCGCCATGCCGGCAAGGCGGCGGGCGAAAAAGTTGAATCGACCGGGTGCAGCGAGCACAATGCGCCGGCGCGCCGACTGGCCGACCGAGAGGAGAGGTGGCAGAGCGGTTGAATGCACTGGTCTTGAAAACCAGCAAGGGTTGATAGCCCTTCGTGGGTTCGAATCCCACCCTCTCCGCCAGAACTCGATAATGGGGCCCGTGTGGCCCTATTATCGAGTTTTGGCCGAGCCGGGATGCGGATTTAGAGCCCTGTTCGACCCAGGCAGCGCCGCAGGCGCCAGTGAGAACGCGGAGCCGGAGGCGGAGCGTTTATCCCACCCTCTCCGCCACCCGCCCGATCAGGAGCCCCGTATGACGACAACACTCGTAACCGGCTGTAACCGTGGCATTGGCCTCGAACTGGTCAGGCAGCTATCCGATCGGGGCGACACCGTGATCGGCGTCTGTCGGCGATCGAACGAGGCGCTCGATGCACTCGGAATCCGGGTCATCGACGGCATCGACGTCAGTGACGCCGGCTCGATCGAGGCGCTCAGGCGCACCCTGGCCGATACGCCGATCGACATCCTCGTCAACAACGCCGGTATTCTGCGCCGCGACGCCTTCGGCAGCCTCGACTACGACGAGATGCTCGAACAGTACCGCGTCAATGCCCTGGGGCCGCTGCGCGTCTGCGAAGCCCTCGCCGACAACCTGCACAAGGGGTCCAAGGTGGCGATCGTCACGAGCCGGGTCGGCTCGATCGACGACAACGGCTCCGGCGGGAACTGGGGCTATCGTGCCTCGAAAACCGCGGTCAACATGATCGGCACGAACCTGATGCACGAATTTCGCCCCCGCGGCATCGCGGTCGCCCTGCTGCACCCGGGCCTCGTGGCCACCGACATGACCGGCAACCACGGCATCCCCGCCGAGGAATCGGCACGTGGGCTGATCGCGCGCATCGACGAGCTGAGCCTCGAAAACACGGGCGGCTTCTGGCACGCGGAGGGTTACCGCCTGCCCTGGTAGCGCGCCCCGGCGCCCCGCGAAACGCCGCAAACGCCGCAATACGTCACAGGAAACCGGCCTGTTTGATGATAAAATCCGGGCAATCGTATGGATAGGAGCTAGCCGCATGCAGGACAACCTCAACCCCATGTCTGTCGCCCAGGCGCAGGCGATCGAAGCGCGATCCGAGTTCATCTGGAAATGCTATGCCCACGTCGTGGGCGCGATTCTTGCGTTTGCCGGAATCGAGGCCTACCTGTTGTCGTCGGGCATCGCCGAGCGGATCGCACTGCCGATGCTGAGCAACTGGTGGATGGTCCTGGGCGCGTTCATTCTCGTCGGCATGGGCGCTTCCCATTTCGCGCACCGGCTCGAGTCGAAGACGTCGCAGTACGTTGCGTTCGCGGTGTTCGTCTTTGCCGAAGCCCTGATCTTCGCGCCGATGCTGTTCCTCGCGACGGTCTACCAGCCGGGCGTGATCGACAGCGCAGCGGGCGTGACCCTGCTCGGTTCGGCCGGCCTGATCGCAACGGCCATGATCACGCGCAAGGACTTTTCGTTCCTGCGCGGCATTCTCGTCTGGGGCGGCATGCTCGCGTTGATCGGCATCTTTGCGTCGTTCATCTTCGGCTTCCACATGGGAACGTGGTTCTCGCTCGCGATGATCGGCTTTGCCGGCGCCGCGGTGCTTTACGACACCTCGAACATCATCCATCACTACCCGGCCGACAAGTACGTCGCCGCGTCGATGGCCCTGTTCGCATCCATCGCCCTGATGTTCTGGTACGTATTGCGACTCTTCATGAGCCGCGACTAGCGACTTCTATTAGCGCAATCCTGCAAGGGCCCCTTTGCCGGGGCCCTTGTTCTTTGGGGCCACGTCAGACCGGCTCGATGGCGGTCAGGCCGCCCATGTAGGGCTGCAGAACGGCCGGAATGCGGATGCCCCCGTCCTCGCGCTGGTAATTCTCCATCACCGCGATCAGCGCGCGCCCGGCCGCGACGCCGGAACCGTTCAGCGTGTGGATCAGCTCGGGCTTGCCCGTCCCCGGGTTGCGGCGCCGCGCCTTCATGCGCCGCGCCTGGAAATCGTTGTAGTTGCTGCACGAGGAGATCTCGCGGTAACGCCCCTGGCCCGGCAGCCAGACTTCGATGTCGTAGGTCTTGGTCGAGCCGAAGCCGATATCGCCGGAGCACAAGGTCACGGTGCGATACGGCAGCTCGAGTTTCCTGAGGATCGTCTCGGCATGCCCGGTCAGCTCCTCGAGCGCGGCCATCGACGCATCCGGCGCGACGAACTGCACGAGCTCGACCTTCTCGAACTGGTGCTGGCGGATCATGCCGCGCGTGTCCTGGCCGTGCGATCCGGCCTCCGAGCGAAAACAGGGCGTGTGGGCGACGATGCGCTGCGGCAGCGCGTCGGCGTCGAAGATGACGTCCGCCGCGAGATTGGTGACCGGCACCTCGGCCGTCGGGATCAGGTAAAAAGGCGACTCGCCCGTGGTCTTGAACTGGTCTTCCTCGAACTTCGGCAGCTGGCCGGTGCCGATCAGCGCCTGCGACTTGACGAGGTACGGGACGTAGGCCTCGGTGTAGCCGTGCTCACCGGTATGCGTATCGAGCATGAACTGGATCAGCGCGCGCTGCAGCCTCGCCAGCGGCCCTTTCATGACGACGAAGCGCGCGCCCGAGATCTTGCTCGCGGCGTCGAAGTCGAGTTGCCCGAGGCCCTCGCCGAGCGCGATGTGATCGCGCGCCGCGAAGCCGAGATCGACGGGCTCGCCCCAACGCCGGACTTCCGTGTTGTCCTCCTCGGTGGTTCCGGTCGGGACGTCGTCGGCCAACAGGTTCGGGAGTCCGAGCTCGATGTCGCGCAGTTCGGCCTGGACGTCCTGCAGGGCCTTCTCGCCGGCATCGAGGCGCTCGCCGAGATCCTTGACCGCGGCCAGCAACGGCGCGATGTCCTCGCCCTGCGCTTTGGCCTTGCCGATGCGTTTCGCGCTCGCGTTGCGCTCGCCCTGGAGTTGCTCGGTCTCGACCTGCAGCGCCTTGCGCCGTTCTTCCAGCACGAGATAGGCATCGGCGTCGAAGTCGAACCCGCGGCGCGCGAGATTGGCGGCCACGTCGGCGGCCGACTGGCGAAGTAACTTGGGATCCAGCATCTATTTCTTCTGTCGTTTCCTGTCCTGAGCGCGGCGCCCGATCTCGTCGAGCTTTTCCTTGATACGGATCTCGAGGCCGCGAGGCACGGGATGATAATACTTCACCGGGCTCATGTCGTCGGGGAAGTAGGTTTCGCCGATCGCGACGGCGCCGTCCTCGTCGTGCGCATATCGATAGCCCTCTCCGTAGCCGAGGTCCTTCATCAGGTTCGTCGGCGCATTGCGCAGGTGCATCGGTACCTCGAGCGATCCCTGGTCCCGCGCATCGGCCATCGCCGCATTGAACGCCCTGTAAACCGCATTGCTCTTTGCCGCACACGCGAGGTAGGCCACCGCGTGGCCGATCGCGAGCTCGCCCTCGGGACTGCCGAGTCGCTCGTAGACTTCCCAGGCATCGAGCGCGATCTGCAGCGCGCGCGGATCGGCATTGCCGATGTCTTCCGATGCGACGCGGATCAGGCGACGCACGATATAGAGCGGATCGCAACCGCCGTCGAGCATGCGGCCCAGCCAGTAGAGCGACGCGTCCGGGTCCGTGCCGCGTATGGACTTGTGCAATGCCGAAATCTGGTCGTAGAAATACTCGCCCTGCTTGTCGAAGCGCCGCCGCCCGCCCGAGGCGACCTCGCTGACGGTCTCGTCCGTAATCACGCCGTCCTGCGCCAGGTCGGCCGCCAGTTCGAGCAGGTTCAGCGCCCGCCGCGCATCGCCGTCGGCCGCGGCGGCGATCGTCGCCAGCGCGTCGTCGCTGATGCGGTACCGGCCGCCGAGGCCACGCGCCTCGTCACGCAACGCGCGGTGCAACACCGCGACCAGGTCGGCCGCGGTCAGCGCCTTGAGCACGTAGACCCGCGCGCGCGACAACAGCGCGTTGTTGAGTTCGAACGACGGGTTCTCCGTGGTCGCGCCGATGAAGGTCAGCGTCCCGTCCTCGACGAACGGCAGGAACGCATCCTGCTGTGACTTGTTGAAGCGGTGGACCTCGTCGAGGAACAGCACCGTGCCGCGATTGCGCATCTGCCGGTGCTGCCCGGCTTCCGCCACCGCGCTGCGGATGTCCTTGACGCCCGCCATGACGGCCGACAGCGCGATGAAATGGGAGTCGGTCGTCGTCGCGATCATGCGCGCCAGCGTCGTCTTGCCCGTGCCCGGCGGGCCCCAGAAAATCATCGAGTGCGCGCGTCCCTGCTCGATCGCACGCAATAGCGGCTTGCCTTCCTCGAGCAGGTGCCGCTGCCCCGAGAACTCCTGCAGCGTCGCGGGCCGCATGCGGTCCGCCAGCGGGCGCTCGTCGCCGGCGCCAGGTTCGGAAGCAAAAAGATCAGTCAATGCTGGGTTCGTCTCGAATACCAGTCTTCCAGGCGCAGGCCCCATCCGCCGAGGCCGACCACCGCGACCGCAAGGCCGACGATTATACCGGCAGTATTCGCGCCGATGTCGACCCAGTCCGCGAACCGGTAGCCCACGAGCAACTGGCAGGCCTCGACGAGAATTCCGAACGCGCTAAGCCCGACCGCGATACGCCAGTAGGCGGGCCTTGCGAAAATGCCGGCGAACCAGACCGTCAGTCCCGCGAACGTGGCGGCGTGCAGCCACTTGTCGGCATGTTCGAACCACACGAGCGCGCGCGCCTTGGTGTCGAACCAGAAAGTCGGCGAGAGCGCCCCCAGCAGTACGACGATCAGCAGCAGGATACTCAGCGTCCGCCACAGGGCGGCGTGCCGCAACGGCAGCATCAGGGCGTCGCGACGGCGACCGCAGGCGTGCCGACGAGATCCGCGTCGTCCGGTACCGCGAACGCGAAGCGACCTTCGTCGATCGGCTCGTTGGTTTTCACGTCGTAGAGTGCGACGAGCGTCGTCTGTTCGAGGTTGTCGAAAAACACCATGCGACTGAGTTCGCCGCCCGTGAACCCGAGCTCCATGCGCACGAAGCCGCTCGACGTGTCCAACGGGAGCATGCGCACCCAGGTCGTGCCTTTCTCGACCGAAGAACCCGCGAAACGGAACTGGGCCAGCGCGTCGTCACCACCACCGAGCAACAGGGCCGGCGTATTGGCCAGCGCCTCGACCTGCGGCTTGACCGTGACCTGTGCAAGATCGACGTCGTAGCTCCAGATATTGAGGCCGTCCGCAACGAGTTCCTGTTCGTACGGTTCCACGTACGACCAGCGGAACCGCCCGGGGCGTTCGATCTCGAGCGTGCCGCTCGACCGGTCAACCACGCCGCCGGCCGGATCGAGCAACGATTGCTCGAAGCGCCCCTGCAGCGTAATGACGTCGTTGACGAAATCGTTGACGAGTCGTTCGCCGATATCGTCGCTGCGCTCCTGCGCGCTCGCGGCGGCCACGAGACACAGTGCCAATACGCAATATGCTGTCTTCCTGATCACACTTGTTTCCTCGAATCCGGTCCTTGCTCAGTCTTCGGCCGACGTCATCGGCACGAGAATCTCGCGCGTGCCGTTCGGCTGCAGCGGCCCGACGAGCCCCGCGGCCTCCATCGACTCGACCATGCGCGCGGCACGGTTGTAGCCGATCTTGAGGCGGCGTTGCACGCCCGAAATCGACGCTTTGCGGGTCTCCATGACGACCTGGACGGCCTGGTCGTACAACGGATCCTGCTCGGCGTCGGCGCTGTCGTGCACCGGCTTGTCGATACCGGCCAATCCTGGAGTTGGACTCGAAGGACCCTCGAGAATTTCATCGATATAGCGGGGCGACCCGGATCTTTTGAGGTGGCGAACGACCGTGTGGACCTCGTTGTCGGCCACGAAGGCGCCGTGCACGCGCACCGGCAGCGACGTGCCGGGCGGCAGGTACAGCATGTCGCCGTGGCCGAGCAGGTTCTCGGCGCCCTGCTGGTCGAGGATCGTCCTCGAGTCCACGCGCGCGGAGACCTGGAACGCGATGCGCGTCGGCACGTTCGCCTTGATCAGGCCCGTGATGACGTCGACCGACGGGCGCTGCGTCGCGAGGATCATGTGGATGCCAGACGCACGCGCCTTCTGTGCGAGCCGCGCGATCAGTTCCTCGACCTTCTTGCCGACGATCATCATCATGTCGGCGAGTTCGTCGATGACGACGACGATGAACGGCAACGGCGTCAGCGTCGGATGCTCGATCGGCTTGTCCTCGTCGAACAACTCGGGCGGCTGGAACGTCGGGTCCTTGATCGGCCTGCCGGCTTCGATCGCCTCGCGCACCTTGCGATTGTAGCCGCCGATGTTGCGGACGCCGAGCGACGACATCAGGGCGTAGCGGCGGTCCATCTCGGCCACGCACCAGCGCAGCGAGTTCGACGCCTCTCTCATGTCCGTGACGACCGGCGCCAGCAGATGCGGGATGCCTTCGTAGACCGACAGCTCGAGCATCTTCGGATCGATCATGATCATGCGCACCTGCTCGGGCTGCGTCTTGTAGAGAATGCTGAGTACCATCGCGTTGATCGCGACGGACTTGCCGGAACCGGTCGTTCCCGCGATCAGGAGGTGCGGCATGCGGGCGAGATCGGCAACGACCGAGTTGCCGCCGATGTCCTTGCCGAGCGCGAGCGTCAGCGGCGACTTCATGTCGTCGTAGGCGCGCGACTTCAGGATCTCGCCCAGCGTCACGAGCTGGCGGTTCTCATTGGGGATCTCCAGGCCGACGAAGGACTTGCCGGGGATGACTTCGACGATACGCACGCTGACGACCGACAACGAGCGCGCGAGATCCTTCGAGAGATTCGCGATCTGGCTGACCTTGACGCCGGGCGCCGGATCGAGTTCGAAACGCGTGATGACGGGGCCCGGCGACACCGACTTGACCTCGACGTCGATGCCGAAGTCCTTGAGCTTGAGCTCGACGAGGCGCGACATGGCCTCGAGCGATTCCTTCGAGTAGCCCTGCTTTTGCTCGGGCGGATCGTCGAGCAGCGACAGCGGCGGCAGTTCGCCCGCGGCCGCCTGTTCGAACAGCGGCACTTGTCGTTCCTTCTCGGCGCGCACGCTCGGCTCGAGCGACGGCAACACGGGCTCGATGCGCGGCTTCGGGCGTTGCGCCTTGAGTTCTTTCTCGACCTTGACGACGTCCTGCCGCGACGCGGCCAGGCGCCGGCCCTCCGCCTTGTCGCGCAACTCGCCGATCTTGACCAGCGCCTTTTCGTAACCGACGAGGCACCAGTGCCCGACCCGGTCCATGACCGTGATCCACGAGATCCCGAGGAACAGGGAAATCGACGCAACCCAGAGGCAGAACAGCAGGGTGCTCGCGCCGAGGAGCTTCATGACGCCGACGAGGCTCTCGCCGACGGCCTTGCCGATCACGCCGCCGGCCGAGCTCGAGAAGCCGGCCGGCGAGAAATGCAGCGTAGACAGCGCGCAGCTCGTGACGAGTGTCGCGAGGAAACCGCTGAAGCGCAATGCGAAATCGAGCTTGGTGAGCTCGATCTGGGTTTTTTCCTCGCGGTACAGCATCCAGCCGAGGAAGAAGACCATGACCGTGAACAGGTAGGCCGGGCGGCCGAACGTGAAGAACAGCGCATCGGCGATCCACGCGCCGGCACGACCGACGCCGTTCTGGATCGTCGTGATCGTGGTCGCCTGTGTTGGGCCGGGGTCCGACGGATCGTAGGTGTACAGCGCATACCAGAGGATCAGCGCCAGCGCACCGAAAAGGTACAGTGCACCCTCGCGCAGTGCCCGGTGCACCTGCGTGGACAGCCGTGACACCGGCTGCCTGGCTTTAGCGGCTCTTGCCATAAAGAAACTGTTTTTCCTACACTGGCCCCAGCGAAGCAACGTTGCGCGGATCTCAGTTACAGCTTGCCCGCCATCGCCCTTGAAAGTCGTCGTCACGACCGCATTTCGGGGCTCTGTGCGGGCAGATCTCGCTACGTCACATTACGGATAAATTATACATGAGTGATTTGAAACATTGCCGGGTTCTGATCCTGGGTTCCGGACCGGCAGGTTACGCGGCTGCCGTCTACGCGGCACGCGCCAACCTCGACCCGGTCCTGATCACGGGCATCGAACAAGGCGGCCAGCTCATGACCACGACCGACGTCGACAACTGGCCCGGCGATGTCGAGGGCCTGCAGGGCCCCGAGCTCATGGACCGCATGTTGCGTCACGCACAGCGCTTCGACACCGAGATCGTCAACGACCACGTCCACAAAGTCGATCTTTCGACGCGCCCGTTCCGCCTCGACGGCGATTACGGCAGCTACACCTGCGATGCGCTGATCATCGCGACCGGCGCCACGGCCATGTACCTGGGCCTCGAGTCGGAGGAAGCGTACAAGGGACGCGGCGTGTCGGCCTGCGCCACCTGCGACGGCTTCTTCTATCGCGGCAAGCCCGTTGCCGTCATCGGCGGCGGCAACACGGCCGTCGAGGAAGCCCTGTATCTCAGCAACATCACGTCCAAGGTGACCCTCGTGCATCGCCGCGACGAATTGCGCGCGGAGAAGATCCTGCAGAAACACCTGTTCGAAAAGGAAGCCGAGGGCAAGGTCGAGATTCTCTGGGATCACGTGCTCGACGAGGTACTCGGCGACGACGCCGGTGTCACGGGCATGCGGGTGCGCAGCACAAAGGACACGTCGAAGACGACCGACGTCGGCGTCGACGGCATCTTCATCGCGATCGGCCACAAACCGAACACGGGCCTGTTCGACGGGCAACTCGAAATGAAGAACGGCTACATCATCGTAAAGTCGGGCATCGAGGGCGACGCCACGGCGGCGAGCGTGCCCGGCGTGTTTGCGGCCGGCGACGTCGCCGACCAGGTGTACCGCCAGGCCATCACGTCCGCGGGCGCCGGCTGCATGGCCGCACTCGATGCCGAGAAGTACATCGACGCGCTCGCAGCCGACCGCGGCATCGTGGGAGCGGGATCGGTCCGCGAGTCCGAATCCGTGGCCTAAGGACACGGTGTCCTCTTGAAGGTCACCGTCCACGACAGCATCGCGGACATCGACCGCGGCGACTGGAATGCCCTGGCCGGCACGGCCTACCCGTTTCTCGATCATGCGTTCCTCGAACTGGCCGAGCACACGGGCAGCGTCTCGCCGGACGCGGGCTGGACACCGCGCCACCTCGCACTGCATGACGGCGCCACGCTGCGCGCGGTGCTGCCGCTTTACGAGAAGACGCATTCGTGGGGCGAGTTCGTGTTCGACTGGGCCTGGGCTCGCGCCTACGAACAGGCCGGCTTCGAGTACTACCCGAAGCTCGTGTCGGCCGTGCCGTTCACACCGGCGCCGAGTTCACGCATCCTGCGCACGGCCGGCGACGACGAGGCGGCCGACCGGCTCGTCCAGGCGGCCATCGAGCTGGCCCGCGATTCCGATTGTTCGTCGCTGCACATCCTGTTTCCGGCCGAGGACGAGATTGCCGTGTTCGAGCGCCACGGCTTCCTGGTCCGCAAGGACTGCCAGTTCCACTGGCACAACCGCGGCTTCTCGACCTTCGACGACTTCCTTGCCACGTTCACGTCGGCGAAACGCAAGAAAGCGCGCCGCGAACGGCGCCGGGCCGCCGAGGCCGGTATCCGCTTTCGCCGGCTTACGGGCCGCGACCTCGACAGTGACGCGTGGTCCGTCGTCTATGCGCTGATCGCGCGAACGTTCATGCTGCGCGGCTCGCTGCCCTACTTCAACCAGGCCTTTTTCGAGGGCCTGGGCGCCGCCCTGCCGGACAACCTTCTCGTCGTCCTCGCGGAAAAGGATGGACGCGCCGTCGCGGCCGCCGTGTTCTTCGAAAGCGCCACGACGCTGTACGGACGTTACTGGGGCAGCGACGGCTACTACGATGCGCTGCATTTCGAGACCTGTTACTACCAGGGCATCGACTATTGCATCGAGACCGGCAAGCAGCGTTTCGAGCCCGGGACCCAGGGCGAACACAAGATCGCGCGAGGCTTCGCCCCGGTCAACACCTGGTCCGCACACTGGCTCGCACACCCCGAATTCGCGGACGCGATCGGTCGTTACCTCGACGCGGAAGGACGGCACGTCGACCGCTACATGGAGGCCGTCGATGCGCACACGCCGTTCCGCAGGGACGAAGGCTCATCGTGAACGGCAACCGCGTCACCTGGCTCAGCGCAGACGATCCGCCGGAGGCATTCCCGCCCGTCTCCCGGGCCCTGCGCGAGCCGGACGGGCTGCTCGCGGCGGGCGGGGACCTCAGTGCGGCCCGCTTGCTGGCCGCGTATCGCCGCGGCATCTTCCCCTGGTACGAAAAGGGTCAGCCGCTTTTGTGGTGGTCGCCGGACCCGCGCTGCGTGTTCGTGCCCGGCGACTATCACGTGTCACGACGCCTGCGCCGCGACCTGCGCCGCTCGGGTGCCGAAGTGCGCTTCAATGCTGCCTTCGACGACGTGATCCGCGCCTGCGCCGGGCCGCGACGTTTCCAGCAAGGCACCTGGATCACGAACGCGATGATCGCGGCCTATCGCCAATTGTTCGAGGACGGCTGGGCGCATTCGGTCGAGGTCTGGCAGGATGGCCGCCTCGCCGGCGGACTTTACGGCCTCATTATGGGCCGGACTTTGTTCGGTGAATCCATGTTCAGCAACAGCGCCAACGCCTCCAAGGTCGCCCTGCTGCTGCTGAGCAACCTGCTCGACGACGGCATCCTCGGTATGATCGACTGCCAGGTAAAATCGCCGCACCTCTTGTCGCTCGGCGCGTCGGTCATGCCGCGACAGGCCTTCATCGAGCGACTGGACGAGCTCTGTGACCCGCCCACGCGATTTGAAATCTGGCCGCACGCCCCCATACCCGTACGTGAATTGTTGCGCGAATGAGCCCCGTCGTGGCGCCGAATTGCAATACCGGGGCCGTTTTTGCACAATTCGCCAGCCTTTTAGCAGTACAGGACGATTAAACCCTTGGCGAAAGAAGAAGCCATTCAGATGGAAGGCGTCGTAACCGAGACGCTGCCCAACACGACGTTCCGGGTCGAACTCGAGAACGGCCACGTCGTGACGGCGCACATCTCCGGCAAGATGCGCAAGAACTACATCCGCATTCTCACGGGCGACAAGGTCACCGTGGAACTCACCCCGTACGACCTCAGCAAGGGCCGTATCGTCTACCGCGGGCGCTAACCCGGCGCCTCGTCCTCTGGCAGGTGCTCGAGTTCCTTGAGCACCGGTTCGGCAACCAACTCCAGCTCACCGTCGTCGCCGACGGTGATCTTGACGTGCCCGCCGTCTTCGAGGCTGCCGAACAGCAGTTCCTCGGCCAGCGGCCGCTTGATGTGTTCCTGGATGACTCGGGCCATCGGGCGCGCCCCCATCTTCGGGTCGTAGCCGCGTTCGGCGATCCAGGCGCGCGCTGTGTCGTCGAGTTCGAGCGTCACGGCGTTGTTGCCGAGCTTCGACTCGAGTTCGACGACGAGCTTGTCGACGACGCGCAGGACCGTGTCCATCTCGAGTTCGGCGAACTGGATGGTCGCGTCGAGGCGGTTGCGGAATTCCGGCGTGAACGACTTCTTGATGATTTCCATGCCGTCGGCCGAGTGATCCTGCTCCGTGAAACCGATCGATGCGCGACTCATCTCCTGCGCCCCGGCATTGGTCGTCATGACCAGGATCACGTTGCGGAAATCGGCCTTGCGCCCGTTGTTGTCCGTCAACGTGCCGTGGTCCATGACCTGCAGCAGCAGGTTGAACACCTCGGGGTGCGCTTTTTCGATCTCGTCGAGCAGCACGACGGCATGCGGATTCTTGCTGACCGCCTCGGTCAGCAGGCCGCCCTGGTCGAAGCCGACGTAACCCGGCGGCGCGCCGATCAGGCGCGACACGGTATGGCGCTCCATGTACTCGGACATGTCGAAGCGAATCAACTCGACGCCCATGAGCAGGGCGAGCTGTCGCGTGACTTCGGTCTTGCCGACGCCGGTCGGCCCCGCGAACAGGAACGCGCCGATCGGCTTGTCTTCCTCGCGCAGCCCGGACCGTGACATCTTGATCGCGCCCGCGAGCGCGCCGATCGCCCGGTCCTGCCCGAAGATCGTGAGCTTGAGATCGCGCTCCAGCGTCCGCAATGCGTCGCGGTCCGACGCCGAGACGCTCTTCGCGGGGATCCGCGCCATCTTGGCGACGATGTTCTCGACCATCTCGACCGTGACCGTGTCGCCGCGATCGGCGACCGGGATCAGCCGCAGGTTCGCACCGGCCTCGTCCATGACGTCGATGGCCTTGTCCGGCAGGTGGCGGTCGTTGATATGCCGGGCGGACAGTTCGGCCGCCGCCTCGAGCGCCTCGGGCTCGTAGCGGATGCCGTGGTGTTCCTCGAACCTCGAGCGCAGGCCGTTGAGGATCGCGATGGTCTCGGGCACCGTCGGCTCGACCACATCTATTTTCTGGAAACGTCGTGCAAGTGCATGATCTTTCTCGAAAACCCCTCGGTATTCCGAGTACGTCGTCGAGCCGATGCAGCGTATCTCGCCGTTGGCGAGGACCGGCTTGATCAGGTTGCTCGCGTCCATGACGCCGCCCGAGGCCGCCCCGGCGCCGATCACGGTGTGGATTTCGTCGATAAACAGGATCGCGCCCGGATCCTCGCGGATCTCGGCGATGACGCCTTTCAGGCGCTTCTCGAAGTCACCGCGGTACTTGGTGCCCGCGATCAGCGTGCCCATGTCGAGTGCGTAGATCGTGCTGTCGCGGAGCACCTCGGGCACGCGCTCCTCGACGATCATGCGCGCGAGGCCCTCGGCCAGCGCCGTCTTGCCGACGCCGGCCTCGCCGACGTACAGCGGGTTGTTCTTGCGGCGCCGGCACAGGATCTGCAGGGTCCGCTCGATCTCGAGTTCGCGGCCGATCAGGGGGTCGATTTTGCCCTCGATCGCGCGCTGATTGAGATTCGTCGCGTATTGTTCGAGCGGCGAGGCTTCGGCCTCGGAATCCGCGTCGAGCTGCGTTTCGCCTTCCTCGGCACCGTCACCCGGCACCTGCGGCAGGCCGTGCGAGATGAAATTGACGACGTCGAGGCGCGTCACGTCCTGCATGCTCAGGAAATACACGGCCTGGGACTGCTTTTCGCTGAAAATTGCCACGAGCACGTTGCTGCCCGTGACTTCCTTCTTGCCGCTGGACTGGACGTGGAACACGGCCCTTTGCAGGACGCGCTGGAATCCGAGCGTGGGTTGCACGTCGCTGTCGTCGTCCTCGGCCAGGACCGGCGTCTGCTCGTCGATGCACTCGACCAGCACGCGGCGCAGCTCGGTGACGTTCGCGTTGCAGGCCTTGAGAATCTCGTGAACCCGGGGAATATCCAGCAGGGCCAGCAAAAGGTGCTCGACCGTCATGTACTCGTGACGCTGGTCACGAGCGCGCTGAAACGCCTCGTTCAGACAGAATTCGAGCTCGCTGCTCAGCATGCCTCTACGACTCCTCCATTGTGCACAGCAGCGGATGCTGGTGCTGCTTTGCAATACTCATGACCTGCGCAACCTTGGTCTCGGCAATCTCGAAATTGTACACCCCGCACACGCCCTTGCCCTTGGTGTGCACCTCGAGCATGACCTGCGTGGCGCGCGTGCGCTCCATGCCGAACACCGATTCGAGGATGTCCACGACGAATTCCATCGGCGTGAAGTCGTCGTTGATCAGCACCACGCGATACAGCGGCGGCTGCTTGACCTTCGGCTGCGCCTCTTCGACGGCCAGGTCGTAGCCGCCGTGTTCCTCGTTGTCGTGCCTGTGGTTGCTCATGGTCGATTTCGGGATATACGGTCGAAATATCCGATGTCAATAGTCGCGGCTTTGCCCGAAGCCACCGGAAATCCATTATATCGTGTCGCCCGCCCGGGCCGTTATATTATTGCCAAATATAGTATTTTCGCCCTCCACGGCTTGTCGCTGTCACGCCTCAACCCGTATCATCGGGTCGCCGCGTTAATAATGTGTGGTGGCACGTGACGCCTCCCGTATGGACATGATCAGCAAAGCGAACTGGACCGATTTTTCGAGCGTCGACGGCAGCAACGCATTCGTCGCGATCAACAGGGCATTACCGCCCTGGGTCAGCCTGTTGCTGGTCATCGCGATCGCCTGGCAGCTCGCGCGCATCATCTGGATGCTGGTGCCGGCGCCCGCGGCCGGCGATGCGGTCCAGGCACCGGCGAGCCTGCCGGCCATGCAATCCGCGGGCGGTCCCGAGGCCGACGTCCGGACGATCGCCGAACGGCACATGTTCGGCAAAGCCGACGCCGAGGCCGCGCCGGTCGAGATACCGGTCGCCGAGGACAACCTGAGCGATACCCGCCTGACGAATCTCGTGCTCAAGGGAACGATCGCCTCGGCGATCCCGGAGTTCTCGGTCGCTGTCATTGCCGACGGCACGGCCGAACAGAAAGTCTATGCGATCGGCGATTCGCTCGGATCGGGCACGAGCCTGCATGCCGTCTATGCCGATCGCGTCGTGCTGAACGAGAATGGTGCGCTGACGAACCTGCGCCTGCCGATGGACTTCCCTGCGGCCAGCGCGGCCGCGCTCCGCCGCGACATGACGACGACCCGGCAGACCACGCGCGCCGACAATGCGGCCAGTATCCAGAACGTCGTCGCGCAGAATCTCACGCAACTGACGGACGTCATCCGACCGACGCCCTATCTCGTCAACGGTGAGCAAGCCGGTTATCGCGTCTACCCCGGCCGCAATCGTCAGCAATTCGCCGCACTCGGCCTGCGCCCCGGTGACCTGATCAAGGACATCGACGGGCAGTCGCTGACCGACCCGACCCAGGCCATGCAGATTTTCCAGTCGCTCGGCACCGCCGAACAGGTGACCGTGACCGTCGAACGCAACGGACAACCGGAAACGATTGTCCTCAAGACCAGCCAGCTCGAACTGGATGGTGAGCAGACCAGATGATACGAAAAGCAACAATCCCCGGTTTCCACCGTTTCCGCCTTGCCACCGCCGCGCTGGTGCTGGCGCTGGCCGGCATCGTGTCGGCGCAACAGCCGGCCGCGACCCTCAACTGGAAGGATGCGGACATCCGCCAGGTGGTCGAGGCCGTGTCAGCCGTGACCGGCAAGAACTTCATCCTCGATCCGCGCGTGACGGGACGCGTGACCTTGCTGTCGCCGACGCCGCTCGGTCCGGACGCACTCTACGAGGCGTTCCTGTCGATTCTGCAGGTCCACGGCTACGTCGCGATCGAGAGCGGCGACCTGATCAAGATCATCCCGGATGCCACGGCGCGGCAATTCCCGACCGCGATCGGCACGGATGCCGCGGCAGGCCCGGATGACCTCGCCACGCAGGTGATCCAGCTGCGCAACGTCGGCGCGACACAACTCGTGCCGATCCTGCGGCCGCTGATACCGCAATACGGCCATCTCGTCGCGCACGCCGGCTCCAACATGCTGATCATCTCCGATCGCGCCGCCAACGTGGCGCGCATGGTGGCGATCATCCGTCGGATCGACCAGGCCAGCGACGAGGACATCGAGGTCGTGCCGTTGCAACACGCGTCGGCCTCCGAGATCGTGCGCGTCATGACGGCCCTGACCCAGACACCGCGCGGGGACGGCGCGCCCGTGACGACTAGCCTCGTCGCCGACGCGCGCACCAACAGCGTGCTGATCGGCGGCGACCGCAACGAGCGCCTGCGGTTGCGCACCCTGATCGCGCACCTCGACACGCCGCTCGAGGAAGGCGGCGACACGCAGGTGCGCTACCTGCGCTACGCCGATGCCGAAGAACTGGCCACCAAGCTGCAACAGCACGCCACCGGCCAGGCGCAGGCGGCTGCGGGCGGCCAAGCCGGCGCCGGCGCGGCCAACATCGACAAGATCAGCGTCTGGGCGGACACGCAGACAAACGCGATCGTCGTCAATGCACCGCCGAAAATGATGCGCTCGCTGATGCAGATCGTCGACAAGCTCGACATCCGCCGTGCCCAGGTGCTCGTCGAGGCGATCATCGTCGAGGTCATCGTCGACAAGCAGAATGAACTCGGCGTTTCCGTCGCCGTCGCCGATACGACCGGTGAAAATTCACCGCTGGCCGTCACCAATTTCCCCGATTTCCTGAGCGGCGTCGTGCAGATAGGTGGCGCCGTGGGTGGCGGCGTGGCCGACCCGTCGGGACTGATCGGCGAAGGTGCAACCATCGGTGTAGGACGCATCTCGGACGACGGCGTGAGTTTTGCCGCAATTCTCGCTGCGGTCGAAGGCGACGCCGACACCAACCTGATTTCGACACCGTCGATCATGACGACCGACAACGAGGAAGCGACGCTGAACGTCGGCCAGGAAGTGCCGTTCGTCACGGGCTCTTTCACGAATACGGGGGGCACGGGGGGCGCCGTCAATCCGTTCCAGACGATCCAGCGCCAGCAGATCGGCGTGAAGCTGTCGATTACGCCGCAGATCAACGAGGGCGACTCGATGGTCCTCGACATCTCGCAGGAGATCTCGAGCATCGCCCAATCCGCTGCGGGCGCCGTCGACCTGATCACGAACCAGCGGATCATCGAGACGACCGTTATCGTTGACGACGGCGAGATCCTGGTCCTCGGCGGCCTGCTCGAGGACGTGCTTCGTGAGAGCGACCAGCGCGTGCCGATACTTGGCCGTATTCCTTTGCTCGGCAACCTGTTCCGATCGCGACAGACCGAGAAGACCAAGACCAACCTGATGGTTTTCATCCGCCCGACGATCCTGCGCGATGCCTCGAGGACCGCCGTCGAGACCAACCAGAAATACAACCAGATTCGCAGCGTGCAGGAAGAGGCCTTCGGCGAAGGCGTGCAGTTGATGCCCGGCGAGCAGCGCCCGATCCTGCCGCCGATTGACGAGTTACGGCGAACCGACCCGGAGGACGATGACGAGTAGATGGAAGCCGAGACCGAAATTGTTCTCGAAACCGGCGAGGGACTCGCCGCCGAGGCTGCACCGGCGCCGCGCCACGCGCTGCCCTTCTCGTTCGCCAAGCGGCACGGCGTCCTGATCCGGGAGCTCGGTTCGGCCGGCGGCACGGCCGTCTATCGCAGCGGTGCATCGCCGCTGAGCCTCGCCGAGGTACGCCGCTTCGCGGGCGTGCCGCTCGAGATGTCCCGCGTCAGCGCCGAAGTGTTCGACTCGCTGCTGCAGGCGGCCTACGAGCAAGACGGCGCCAATGCGGCGTCCATGGTCGACGGGCTCGACGAGGAATTCGACCTGACGCAGGTCGCCCAGGAGCTGCAGGAACCCTCGGATCTGCTCGAGAGCGACGACGACGCGCCGATCATCCGCTTCATCAACGCCGTGCTGACAGAGGCCATCAAGGAGAACGCTTCGGACGTTCATATCGAGCCCTACGAGAACCGGCTCGGCGTGCGCTTCCGCGTCGACGGCGTGCTGCGCGAGGTGCTGCAAACGCGCCGCGCCCTCGCCCCGCTCGTCGTCTCGCGCGTCAAGGTCATGTCGAAACTGGACATCGCCGAGAAACGCCTGCCGCAGGACGGACGCATCTCGTTGCGCATCGCGGGCCGCGCCGTCGACGTGCGCGTGTCCACGATGCCGTCGGGTCACGGCGAACGCGTCGTGCTGCGCCTGCTGGACAAGCAGGCGGGCCGCCTCGACCTGATGTCGCTCGGCATGGACCCCGTTACCGAGAAAAAGGTCGACCAGCTGATTCACAAGCCGCACGGCATCATCCTCGTCACGGGACCGACCGGTTCGGGCAAGACGACGACGCTGTACGCGGCGCTGGAACGCATCAACGACAACAGCCGCAACATCATGACGGTCGAGGATCCGATCGAGTATTTCATCGACGGCATCGGCCAGTCCCAGGTCAATACCAAGGTCGAGATGACGTTCGCGCGCGGCCTGCGTGCGATCCTGCGCCAGGACCCGGACGTGGTCATGGTCGGTGAAATCCGCGATCTCGAGACGGCCGAGATCGCCGTGCAGGCGAGCCTGACGGGCCATCTCGTCCTGTCCACGCTGCACACGAACACGGCCGCCGGCGCCGTGACGCGCCTGCGCGACATGGGCGTCGAACCCTTCCTGCTGTCGTCGAGCCTGCTCGGCGTCCTCGCCCAGCGGCTCGTCCGTGTTCTCGACGACAACACCAAGGTGCCGTACACGGCCGGCGAGTACGAATGCAACCTGCTCGGCATCAACCCGACCGACCCGCCGACGCTGTACCATGCCGGCAACGTGCCGGGCGGCGGTTTCCAGGGACGCACCGGCATCTACGAGCTCATCACGGTCGACGACGAAATGCGGGAGATGATTCACAGCAACGTCAGCGAGCACGAACTCGCGCGGCACGCCCGCAAGAGCACGCCGAGCATCCGTGCCGACGGCCGGCGCCAGGTGCTCGAGGGCCGCACGACACTCGAAGAAGTCCTGCGCGTCACGCGTGAGGACTAGGGTGGCCGGGGCCTGAATCGTGGGTGCGTTCGAATACGTCGCGCTGGACCGGTCCGGCAAACAGTCGAAGGGCCTGCTCGAGGGCGACACGCCGAAACACGTGCGCCAGATCCTTCGCGACCGGCACCTGTTCCCGGTCACGGTCACCGAGGTCGCCCAGAAAGAAGCCCGGCGGCAGCGCAGCTTCTCGTTGCGCCGCGGCATATCCTCGGGCGAACTCGCGCTGATCACGCGGCAGCTCGCGTCGCTGTCACAATCGGGGTTGCCGCTCGAGGAAGCCCTGCTCGCCGTTGCC
This sequence comes from Woeseiaceae bacterium, assembly GCA_041616535.1. GTDB lineage: Bacteria > Pseudomonadota > Gammaproteobacteria > Steroidobacterales > Woeseiaceae > UBA1847. The sequence continues at coordinate 29,794 of JBFJQO010000002.1, forward strand.
CAGCAGAACGACCAGCCGCGTACCAAGAGTATCCTGCTCGGCGTTCGCGCCAAGGTCATGGAAGGCCACGCGCTCGCCGACGGCTTCACCGAATTCCCGCAAGCGTTTCCCGAACTCTACCGCGCCACCGTCGCGGCGGGCGAACAGTCCGGCCATCTCGATGTCGTCCTCGAGCGGCTGGCCGACTACACCGAGGCGCGCCAGGAGCTGCGGCAGCGCATCACCAACGCGCTTGTCTACCCGATCGCGCTGGTGGTCATGGCGGTCGGCATCATTGGCTTCATGCTCGCCACGGTCGTGCCGAAGATCGTCAATGTCTTCGAGAATACGGCCGCGGAACTGCCGGCACTGACGACCGGCATGATCGCGACGAGCGATTTCCTGCGCGACTACTGGGCGCTGCTGCTGGTCGGCCTGGCCGCGCTGTCCTGGCTGGGCTGGTGGATCCTGCAGCAGGAAGGACCGCGGCGCCGCTTTCATGCGCTGCTGCTGCGCCTGCCGATTGTCGGCCGGCTGACGCGCGGCGTGAACACGGCACGTTTTACACGCACCCTGAGCATCCTGGCGGGCAGCGGCGTGCCCATCCTCGAGGCGCTGAAGATCTCGGCCGAAGTCGTCGAAAACGTGCCGATGCGCGACGCCGTTCTCGAGGCAACCCTGCGCGTGCGCGAGGGTGCGTCGATCAGCAAATCGCTCGCCGCGAGCAAGCTGTTCCCGCCGATGATGATCCACCTGATCTCGAGCGGCGAAGCAGGCGGCCGGCTCGAGGAGATGCTGGCGCGCGCCGCCGCCGGGCAGGAGCGCGAGGTCGACGGGCTGATCGCCACGCTGCTCGGCATCCTGCAGCCGTTGCTGATCGTCATCATGGGCGGTGTCGTGCTCACGATTGTGCTTGCAATTCTGCTGCCGATCTTCGAAATTAATAACCTGATTCGCTGATTCACTGGCAGTTGCGATTGCCTGCGGGACGAGTGTAATGATCGGTGACGAAGACGACATCGACGAGCTTGACGACGAAGTCGAAGGCGAAGACGACGACGCCGAAGACGATGTCAAGGTCGAAGGCGACGACGACGATATCGATGACGACGACGACGACATCGATGACGACGACGATGAGGTCGATATCGGCGGCGATACCGTCGTGGGACTGACGGGCGAATACGATATCGACTCGCTGTTCAAGATGCTCGATTCCACGGACCCGAGCGAGGTCGCTCATCGCCGTGAGATCCGGCGGCGGCTCGAGGAACTCGCGGAACAGCGCGAGGTGGATCTCGACAGCACGTTCAATTTCGATCTCGACGAAGACCTTTGATTCGCCGCTAGCAAAAATCGCGCGAGTGGACGACGAGATCGCCCAGCAAATCCGAATGGTCGAAAAGCTGCTTCGCGATCACGTGAATCACCTGCCCTTCGATCTGTAATTCCCCGGCGATGCCGAGCAGGCGCGCGTTGAGCAGCGCCGCACGGTACTTCTCGGCGACCTGTTTCCAGAGCACCAGGTTCATCTGCCCTGTTTCGTCTTCGAGCGTCACGAAAATAACGCCGCTCGCCGTACCGGGACGCTGCTTGGTAATAACGAGGCCCGCGACGTTGACCGGCTGCCCGTCGCCGATCCCCGGCAGGTCCGTGGCCCGGACGTAACGATAGCGGTCGAGGTACCGCCGCAGCAGGCTCACCGGGTGCCGCCCGAGCGTCAGGCCGGTGCTGCGATAGTCGGCGACGATGTTCTGCCCCTCGGTCGGTTTCCTGAGCATCGGCACCGCCTCGTAACGCGCCATGCGCGGGAACAGCGGCATCGGCTTCTCGGCGCCCGTGACGGCCCAGCGCGCGCGGTGCCGGTCTCCGGCCAGCGCGCGCAATGCGCCTGCCGAGGCCAGCACGTCGAGCCCGCGACGCGCCAACCCGGTCCGTTCGAGCAACGCCTGAACGCCGCCGTAAGGGCCGTTGGCACGTCCGGCCACGATCCGTTCGCCGTCTTCCTCGGCGAGTCCCTTGACCATCCTCAGGCCGAGCCGCAGTACGGCGTCTCCCGCCGCATCGGCTTCGAGCGAGCAGTCCCAATCGCTGCGATTGACGTCGACCGGCCGCACCTGCACGCCATGCCGTTGCGCATCCTGGACGAGCTGCGACCCGGAATA
>JBFJQO010000003.1:0-28601 GCA_041616535.1 Woeseiaceae bacterium
CGCGTGAAGTCCTCGTCGTTGTCGCGCAGCGCCTCCGCGACGAAGTCACGCGACCGGCGCAACCGCGAGCGTCGGCTGCTCACTGCCGTCCCGGGTGCCGCGGTGCTATGCTCGGCGTCATGTCCAAGGGCCTGGTTCTTCTTCTTGTCATGATCGCGGTGATCATCGTGTATACGATCGCCAAAGTCATCCGCTACAACCGCCTGAGTGAGCAGCAGTGGAAACAGGTGGACAAGAGCAAGCTGAAGAAGTGGGAGGATGACGACGACTGGGACTAGAGCCGTCAGTCCGCGCTTAATGTTCGAGGTCGTCGCGCAACAGCCGTTCGAGTTCGTCGTTGCGGTCGCGTGCCGTCTGGATGAGCTTTTCTTCCGAGTCGTGCACGGCATGCTGTTCCTGCAGTAACCGGCTGTCGTAGTCGAGGAATTTTGCGACCGTCTCGCTCGCGTGTGCCTCCGAGGCGCCGAGCTGCGTCAACACCATTTCGCTCATGACCAGGCTCGAGTGCAGAGTCTCGCGGACGATGTGTTTTACGCCGACATCCATGAGAACGTGCGCATGACGGCGGTTACGGGCGCGCGCCACGATCGTCAGGTGCGGGAAGTTTTTCGCGACGACCTCGGCGACGTGCACGGATTCCTCGAGATCGGAGATTGCGAGAACGAAAATCTTCGCCCTGTCGGCGCCGGCGGCCCGCAGCAGGTCGAGACGCGACGCATCGCCGTAGTACACGGTCGCGCCGTAACGGCGCAGCAGGTCCACCTGGCGCGTATCCAGTTCCAGCGCCGTGAACGGTTTGCCGGCCGCGGCGAGCACGCGCGCCACAATCTGGCCGATGCGGCCGTTGCCCGCGATGATGACGTCATGGTCGCCTTCGTCGGGGATGTCGAAATCGCGGGACTCGTCGGCCTCTTCTTTTTTCGGGCTGCGTTCGGCCAGCCAGTAGATCAACGGCGTCAGCGCCATCGAGACGGCGACGGCAAGCGTCATCTCGTCGATCAGCGCGCCGTCCAGGACGTTCTCCGCATCGGCGATCGTAAACAGGACGAATGCGAACTCGCCACCCTGGGACAATACGGCGGCGAGCTTCAGGGCCGCTGACCGGTTGCACATGCCGAAGCGGCGGCCGAGTGGGAACAGCACGAGCGCCTTGGTCAGCATGAGCAGGAAGACGATCACGAGAATCCGCAGCGGCATGCCGAGCAACAGGCTCAGGTCGATCGACATGCCGACGGCGATGAAGAACAGGCCGAGCAGCAGCCCTTTGAACGGGCCGATGTCGGTCTCGAGCTGGTGCCGGTATTCGGAATCGGCCAGCAGCATGCCCGCGAGGAACGCGCCGAGTACCATCGACATGCCCGCGGCCTGCACGAGCAGCGCCGAACCGATCACGACGAGCAGGGCCGTCGCCGTGAGGATCTCCGGTATCTCGGAGCGCGCCGCGATGCGCAACACGGGGCGCAGCAGCAGCCGGCCGCCGACGACGAGCCCGATCAGGGTTCCCGCCATAAGCAGGATCTGCCCGACGTTGACGCCCGCGTCGAGCCGCGCGTTCGCGCCGAGCAGCGGCATCAGCGCGATCAGCGGGATGGCTGCGAGGTCCTGGAACAACAGGACCGAGAACGCCGCACGCCCGTGCACGGTCGAGAGCTGTTTCTTCTCGGCGAGCATCTGCAGCACGAACGCCGTTGACGACAACGCGAGGACCAGCCCCAGTACCGTGGCCGCCCGGCCGGCAAAGCCGAACGCCCAGGCCACGAGCGCGATGGCGATCGCGCTGAGCGTGACCTGCAGGGCGCCGAGACCGAAGACCATGTGCCGCATCACCCAAAGGCGCGACGGTTTCAGCTCGAGACCCACGACGAACAGCAGGAACACGACACCGAGCTCGGCGAAGTGCAGGATGTGGTCAACGTCGCTGACGAAGGCGAGTCCGAACGGACCGATGACGATGCCCGCCGCGAGATAGCCGAGCACGGAGCCGAAGCCGAGGCGCCGGCTCAGCGGCACGGCGATGACGGCGGCCAGCAGGTAGATCAGCGATTCGGCCAGCAGGCTCACGGTAGGGACATCGGTGGGAATTCGATTACACTAAGGAATCACGAGAATACTTCAGGTCCGGCGAATGTTCACAATCAGGCTCGGGAAATCAGGGGTTCTGGCGGCGCTGGCCGTCGCGGGCCTGCTTTTGGCCGCTTGCGATAAGGGTGACAGTGACGTCACCTCGACCGAAGCCGCCCGCGAAAACGTCGACGCGATGTCCCGTGAGCACGCCGAGGATACGACCGAACCGAGCCCCGCCGCCGACATCGAGCCCGCGCGTGCCGTCATCTCGGATCCGCGCATGCCTTACGCCGAAGTCGGCGACGAACTCGTCTACGGCTATTTTGCGGCCCCGTCGGACGCGTTCGAGCCGCTGCCCGCGCTCATCGTGATCCACGAATGGTGGGGCCTCAACGACAACGTGCGCGCCATGGCCGATCGTCTCGCGGGCGAGGGCTACATGGTGCTGGCCGTCGATCTCTATGGCGGCAAGACCGCGGATTCGCCTGAGGTTGCACGCCAGTACATGCTGCAGGTCGTCGAGGACACGGACGCCGCGAAGGACAACCTGCGCGGTGCCTACGAGTTTCTCGCCGCAACCGGCGCGCCGCGCATCGGTTCGCTGGGCTGGTGTTTCGGCGGCGGCTGGTCGCTGAATATGGCGAAGCTGTTCCCCGATGCGCTGGACGCCGCGGTGATTTACTACGGGCAGGTCACAGCCGACGAGGACGAGTTACGCCCGATCGGGGCGCCGATCCTCGGCCTGTTCGGGGCGGAAGACACGGGCATCAAGGTCGAATCGGTCGAGGCATTTCGCGCCGCCCTGCAGCGCTTGCGCAAAGACAACGAGATTCACATCTACCCGGGTGCTGCGCACGCGTTCGCCAACCCGACCGGTCGGAATTACAACGCCGAGGCGGCGACGGACGCCTGGAACAAGACGATCGAATTCCTGTCGCGTCACCTCGCGGCCGGGGGCTCAGACGGGTCCTGAGGCTGCTCCGGCGCCCGGGCGCAATTGAGCCGAATCTGCAGCGGCGCACTCGCAAAGTGCATCGACCGCTTCTGCTCATGCTCGCATTGAAGCGAGGCATGCGCGGTCGCGAAACCCGGCACGCGTAACTCGTCGATCGATTCGCCGTCGTCGGCAACACAGAAGCGGCTGCTGGCGGCCAGCGCGAGTTGTCCGGGCGGAACGGCCAGCACGCTTTCGACGGCGCGGCGTTTCCCGAGTTCAATGGCACCCACGGTGACGAACGTGTCGGCTACACTGAAGGTCAGGGAGATCGGTCTGCCCTTGCAGCGGATCGCGGCGCGCAGGGCGAACTCGAGTTCCGGCAGGTCGACGAGGCGCCGGTCTGCCGCAGCCGGCGCAACGGCGGCCTGCGTTTCCTGTGCGGCCATCACGATATCGCCGTCGGCGCGCGCCGGCGCGGCCGCGGCGGCAAGGACAATTAGCGCTAGAATGGGAACTCTAGTGTGGCTCATCGGCCCAAGGCTACGGCAAGGCGCCGTAAAAGCGAAGGACTCCGGACATGATCAAGCGGGCAGTACATCTCACGTACAAGGCGGCACGACGCATCGTCGTCGGCGTTGTCGGTGCGACCGTGCTGCTCATCGGCGTCGTGATGCTCGTGACGCCCGGGCCCGCCCTCGTCGTGATCCCGGTCGGTCTCGCCATACTGAGTATCGAGTTCACGTGGGCACGCGCCTGGCTCCGGCGCCTGCGCGAGTCCATCAGCAGTCGCAATACGAATCGCCTGAACAGCCGCGCAGAGCAACACCGCGATCGCGTGTCGGCTGACTGAGCGCTGCTCCAATGCAAAGAAAAAGGGCGCCGGAGAACCGGCGCCCGAGTAGTTCGCGGCTGGGGGAATGCCGCCGGACCATCCTGGCCCGCTTGTCGCCGGACTCCGTCCGGCATCGATTTCCGGGGCACGCAACCAGGCAGTCAGGGGGAGAGAAGCCTGGACGGCGCGCCGCCGGAGGGGGTCTGTCAATGAGCCTTGCGACGGCCCGCGATCATCGTGGATGTGCGGTCTTCGAGATTGATATCAAGGTCGACCCAGTGATCGAGCGTGAGCGACGCCACGGCCTGGGCCGCGGCTTCGTGGTTGGCCTGCTCGGCCGATTCCAGCGTCGCGCAGCCGGCCTTGTGAATGGCCACGGCCGTCGTAGTCACTTCGTTTTCGTCGTCGGCGAGCGCGTCCCCGGTGGCAAACGTCACGCCGAAAAGAACGATCAGTGCAGCAAGCTGCGCGAGGCGATCTTCGATGTTCCGTGCTTTCATGTTCCTTATCCTTCGACTTCAGAGGTCAAGCGGCCCAAGCAGCCGTCTTCGGCCATGCTATTGCACGAGGCGTGCCAACTTCTAAAATGCTTGAAAAACAGTCCCTTAACGTAAAACCTCGGGTAACGGAATTTCGTAAATTACGAGAATCCGTAGCCATAGTTACGGAATTCCGTATATCATGCGCCGATGATTACGCAGGACGACTACGAATGGCTGTTCCGCAAGGCGCCGGTCATGACGACGTCGATCGCCGAGGACGGGTCCTACCTCGACGTCAACGACGCCATGCTGATTCGCCTCGGCTATGCGCTCGCGGACATGGTCGGGCGCAAACCCGAGGAGTTTTCGACGCCGGAAACGGCCGAGCGCATCACGAACGAGCTGCGACCGGCACTGCGGCGCCGCGGCAAGCTCGAGAACAAGCCGGTCAGCTTCGTCACGTCGTCGGGCGAGGTTGTGGACTGCGTGACCAACGCATTCGTCGAATACGATCGCGAAGGCCAGTTCCTGCGCACGGTGGCGATGTACACCGAGGTGTCGGACCAGGCGAAAGCCAACTTCAAATACCGCACCCTGTATCGCTCGACGCCCGCGATGCTGCACACGGTGGACGGTGACGGCCTCGTCGTCACGGTGACCGACCACTGGCTCAGCAAGCTCGGTTTCCGGCGTGACGAGGTGCTCGGCAGGCCGATCACGGACTTCATGAGTGTCGCGGATCAAAAGAAGTATGCCGACGGCGGTTTGCAGGAGCTGATCGCCGAGGGCGATTTCAACAACCTCGAGCGGCAGATGGTGACCAAGGACGGCACGACGATCGACCTCGTCATGTCGGCCATCTCGCACCGCGACGAAAACGGCAAGGTCGACCGCATGCTGGTCGCGTCGAAAGACGTGACGGAACGCAACCGCGCCGAACGCGAATTGCGCCGCACGCTCGCCGAGAACGCACGACTGCGCGAGGAACTCGAGCTCGAGCGCGATTACCTGCGCGAGGAAGTCAACGTCGCGCTCAACTTCGGCCGTATCGTCGGCACGAGCCAGGCGCTGCGCCGCATGCTCAAGCGCGTCGAGGCCGTGGCCGATACGCCCGCCACCGTGTTGCTGCAGGGCGAGTCGGGCGTCGGCAAGGAGCTCGTCGCGCGCGCCATCCATGCGCGCAGCGCGCGCGCGGATGGACCGCTGGTCAAGGTCAACTGCGCATCGATCCCGAAAGACCTTTTCGAGAGCGAGTTTTTCGGCCACGTCAAAGGCGCGTTCACGGGTGCACACCGCGATCGCATCGGCCGGTTCAAGCTCGCCGACGGCGGGACGATCTTCCTCGACGAGGTCAGTGAGATTCCGTTCGAGCTGCAGGCCAAGCTGTTGCGCGTGCTGCAGGAAAGCGAGTTCGAGCGCGTCGGCGACGACGTCACGCACTCGGTCGACGCGCGTGTCATCGCGGCCACGAATCGCGATCTCGAACGCCTCATCGTCGACGGCGAATTCCGCGAGGACCTGTTCTATCGCCTGAGCGTCTTCCCGGTCGAGGTTCCGCCGCTACGCGAGCGCGGCGACGACATCGTGCAGCTCGCGCAGCATTTTCTCGAGCAGACCTGCATGGACTTCGGCCGCGAGCCGCTGACGCTGACGCGCACGCAGGCCGCCAACCTGAAGTCCTACGACTGGCCGGGCAACGTGCGCGAGCTGAAAAACGTGATCGAACGGGCCGTCATCCTGTCGTCCGGCAAAGTGCTGCGCCTCGACCTGTCGATGCCGGGGTTCCAGCCCGAGTCCGATGCCGCGCTGCCGGGTCCCGCACAAGGCGAGGACGTGCTGACCGAGGAGGCGATGCGCGAGTACCAGAAAGCGAACATCATCAGGGCGCTCAGGCAGTCGAACTGGAAAGTGTCGGGTAAGGGCGGCGCCGCGGAATTGCTCGGCGTCAAACCGACCACGCTTGCCGACCGCATCCGCGCGTTCAGGATCGAGAGACCGTCGCGGTGAGACGCGTCACACTGAACCGGGTTGCAATGGTTGCCGGGTTCCTCGCGCTGGTCTATACCTTGTACGCGGTGCCGATAGCGGGCAACGTCGTCAGCGTCCTGAACTGGGCGCAGGCCAATCCCGTCCCGGGCGTCGTCGTCTATATCCTCTGCGTGGTCGCGGGTACCGTGGCTTTCGTACCCGGGTCGGCGTCGATGATGATCGCCGGTTTCCTGTTCGGCTTCTCGATCGGCACGCTGGCGGCGCTGGTGGCACTTGTGCTCGGAGCGCAGGCCTCGTTCCTGCTCGGCCGTTTCGTTGCCCGCGACTGGGTCGCCGAACGCGTCGGCAGGAGCCGGAATCTCGCTGCGATCGAAGCGGGCCTGCGGGAAGAGGCGCTCTTCATCGTCGCGCTGACGCGCGCCTCGCTCGTGATGCCGTTCAATCTGCTCAACTACGCTTACAGCATCACGGCCGTCGGCGCCGGCGTCCACTTCGCGGCAACGGCCGTGGGGATGGTGCTGCCGGTCGCGCTGTACGTGTATCTTGGCACCGTCGCGAACGACATCGGCCAGATCCTCTCGGGCGCGGCGGCGCCGGACGATCTCGGCTATCTCGTTGCAGCGGCCGGCATCGCCGCCATTGCCCTGCTGTCCTGGATCATGCATCGTGCTGCCAGTCGTGCATTGCAACGTCACCTGCCTTCGCTGGAATCGAACAATGACTGATGGGCTTCGAATCGCGCTCCTGCTTCTGCTGTTGGCCGGGCCGCAGGACGCCGCCGCGGCCGGGACCGGTGAAGAAGTCCTTCCGCTCGGCGTGCGCAGCGTGCTCGAGCTGCGGCAGGTCCCGGCCGAGACGCTGAGCCTCTACGTCGAAGACGTGGACACGGGCAAGGTGATCCTCGACTGGCAATCCGATCGGCCGCGCAACCCCGCGTCGACGATCAAGCTGCTGACGACGCTCGTCGCGCTCGACGTGCTGGGTCCGACCTATCGCTGGAAGACGGACGTCTATGCCATAGGCGACATCAGGAACGGCCGGCTCGACGGCCACCTTCTGCTGAAGGGCTACGGTGACCCGTTCCTCGTGACCGAGCGGGTCTGGCAGATGCTGCGGCGCATCCGCGGCGAGGGCATCGACGAGATCACCGGCGACCTGTTGCTCGACGATACGTGGTTCGACGTCGGCGACTACGATCCCGCGGCCTTCGATCGCCGGCCGCTGCGTGCCTACAACGTGGCGCCGAACGCGCTGCTGATGAACTTCAAGGTCGTGCGCTACTGGTTCGAGCCCGACGGCGAGTCGGTGCGCGTGCGCCTCGATCCGCCGCTCGACAATCTGCGCGTCAACAACCGGCTCGGCATTCGGGAAGGCTACTGCGGCGGCTACCAGCGCGGTATCACCGTGACGATGAATCGCGACGACGAGGTAACGTTCTCGGGCCGGTTCCCGAGCGGCTGCGACCGTTTTGCGATGGACCGCGCCGCGCTGTCGCACAGCGCGTTCGTTTACGGCCTGTTCAGATCGTTGTGGCGCGAGTCGGGCGGGGTGTTCGACGGCGGCTGGCAGAGGGTCGTTACGAACGACTTCGACGAGCCGCTGCTGACGTTCGAATCGGAACCGCTGACCGGGATGATCACGCGCATCAACAAGCACAGCAACAACGTGATGGCGCGACAGGTGCTGTACACGCTATCGGCGGAAGTCCTCGGGCCGCCGGGCACCGAGGACGGCGGGCGCCGCGTCGTCGCCGGCTGGCTCGATGACAACGGCTTCGACGCCGCAGACTTCGCGCTCGAGAACGGTGCGGGCCTGTCGCGCGAGGCGCGGGTCGGTGCCGCGGACATGGCAGCCTTGCTGCGCTTTGCGTGGCGGCAGCCTTACATGCCCGAATATCTCGCATCGATGTCGCTGAGCGGCCTCGACGGCACACTGCGCAGGCGCTTCGGCGACTCCGACCTCGTCGGCAAGGCCCATCTCAAGACCGGCTCGCTCGACCACGTCGCGGCGATCGCGGGCTATCTGCAGGCCCGCTCGGGCCGCCGCTTCATCGTCGTGGCCCTGCAGGATCACGAGGATATCCACCGCGGACCGGGCGACGAAGTCCAGGAAGCGCTGTTGCGCTGGCTCTACGAGCAGTAGGTCACGAGGCGAACACGTTGCCGTGTAGTACACTCGCGGCGGAAACTGGAGAACGACTATGCGTCTTTTGATCGGTGTTTTCGCGTTGTTGCCGCTCGTCGCGGCCGCGGAGACCGCCTATGTCACGGACAACCTCAGGCTCGGTCTGCATGCCGCCGAGGATACGAGCGATCGCGCGTTCCGCTTCCTCGAGAGCGGACAGGCCATGGAAGTCCTGATCCGCGACCGCAACTATGCCAACGTTCGCCTGCCCGACGGCACCGAGGGGTGGGTCAAGGCCGCGTACCTCGTCGACGAGAAGCCGGCCAAGCTGATCGTCGCCGAAACGATCGCCGAGCGCGACGCGCTGGCCGCGGAACTCGAGAGCACGAAGCAGTCGTTTGCGGAGCCCGCCGCGGCCATCGACCGGCTCGAAGGCGAGCTGAGCGACCTCAGGGCACAGCTCGACGGCGCTCAGGCGCAGGTCGCGGACCTCGAGGCCGAGAACGCGTCGATCCAGGGCATGAAGGAACAGTACCGTGGCAGCGTGCCGATCAAGTGGGTCGGCGGCGCGACGCTGCTATGCCTCGTCGTGGGCTTCCTGTGCGGGCTCTGGTGGGTCGACCATCGCAGCCGGAAACGCCACGGCGGCATCCGGATCTACTGATGCGCGAATATGCCAGTGCGTTATAAGCGGATAACCAACAAACCGTTCACGCCCTGATATCCCCTGACTAAGGTCGGTCCCTCATCCGGAGGGACCAGCCGTGACGAATCTCGCCGCCAGCGCACTGCCGCTGGATGACGACCAGAACCAGCGACTGCAGCGGGCCGTCGAGGGCCTGAGCCCTGAGCAGCTGCTGTGGGTGTCGGGTTTTGCGGCCGGCCTCGCGGCCGCGGCCGGCGCACAGCACGCGGCCGTAGCGCCGGTCGCCGCAGTGGGCCGACGCCTGACCGTGCTGTACGGCTCGCAGACCGGCAACGGCGAGGGCATTGCGGAGCAGCTCGTCGCGCTCGCAAAGCAGCAGGGCTTCGCCGCGCGAGCGCTCAACCTCGCCGACTTCAAACCGTCGGCGCTCAAACGCGAGTCGCTCGTCTCGTTCATCGTCAGCACCCACGGTGAGGGCGATCCGCCCGACGACGCCGAACTCTTCCACGAGTACCTGATGTCGGACCGGGCCGCCGCGCTGCCGGACCTCGAGTACTCGGTTCTCGCGCTCGGCGACAGCAGCTACGTCAACTTCTGCCAGACGGGTCGCGAGTTCGACGTGCGCCTCGCCGAACTCGGGGCGATGCGTTTTGCCGAGCGCGTCGAGTGTGATCTCGACTACGACGCCGCGGCGAGTGCCTGGTCGTCGCAGGTCGTCGAACGACTGCCCGAGCTGCTCGATGCGCCACCGTCGCCGGCCGTGACCCACCTGCGCGCCGTCGCCGATGCGCCCGTGCACGGACGCGACAATCCGTTCGCGGCCGAGGTGCTCGTCAATCAGAGAATCACGGGCGCGGGATCGGACAGGGACGTGAGGCACATCGAGCTGTCGCTCGAGGGCTCCGATCTCGAGTACGAGCCGGGCGACGCGCTGGCCATTATCGCGAACAATCCGCCGTCGCTCGTTGACGAGGTTCTCGACGCGCTGTCGCTTGACAGCGAGGCAATCGTCGTGGTCGGTGAGGAACCGGTTTCGCTGCGGGCCGCGCTGTCGAAAAAGACGGAGATCACGGCGCTGAACCTCGACTTCCTGCGCCGCTGGGCCGGACACGGCAACAGCGACGCGCTGCACACGACGATCGACGACGCCGACCCTGCAGTCCTGACCGAGTTCGTTACGGCGCACCAGGTCGTGGACGTCGTGCGCCGCTACCCCGCCGACATCGATGCGCAGGCTTTCGTCGACATGCTGCGCCCGCTCAGCCCGCGGTCGTATTCGATCGCCTCGAGCGCGGCGGCAAACCCCGGCGAAGTGCATCTGACCGTCGCGGCGGTGCGCTACGAGGCCTTCGGGCGGCCGCACTGGGGGGCTGCATCGACGATGCTGGCCGATCGTCTCGATGCCGGCGACCGCGTCGAGGTGTTCGTCGAGAGGAACCCGCGCTTCCGGCTGCCGTCGCCCGACACGCCGATCGTCATGATCGGGCCGGGCACGGGTGTTGCGCCGTTCCGCGCGTTTATCGAGGAGCGCGCCGAACAGGGCGCCGGCGGCGAGAGCTGGCTGTTCTTCGGCGATCGCACGATGCACAACGACTTCCTCTATCAGCTCGAGTGGCAGCGGCACCTGAATCGCGGCAACCTGACGCGGCTCGACGTGGCGTTCTCGCGCGACCAGCGCAAGAAGATCTACGTGCAGGACCGGATGCGCGAGAACGGCGCAGAGCTGTATCGCTGGATCCAGCGTGGCGCCGTGATCTACGTGTGCGGCGACGCGAAGCGCATGGCCGGCGATGTCGAACGGACGCTCATCGACATCATCGCCGAGCACGGCGGCGTCGATTGCGAGGTGGCAGAGCAGCAACTCAAGGCGTTGCGGCGCGCGAAACGCTACCAGCGGGACGTGTACTGATGAGCAAGCTCGACGTCGAGAAGATCAAGGCGGACAGCGCGCATTTGCGCGGTACGCTGCTCGAGAGCCTGGCCGATCCGCTGACCGGTGCAATCTCGGAGGCCGATACGCAGCTCTCGAAATTCCACGGTATCTACCAACAAGACGACCGCGACGTGCGCAGCGAGCGCGCGCGACAGAAGCTCGAACCTGCTTACAGCTTCATGATCCGCGCGCGTATCCCGGGCGGGCTGCTGACCACGTCGCAGTGGCTAGGGATGGATCGCATCGCTCGCGAGTTCGCGAACGATACGATCCGGCTCACGACGCGCCAGGCCGTGCAATTCCACGGCGTGGTCAAACGCGATCTCAAGCGGACGATCGCGGACATCAACCAGGCCGCGCTCGATACGCTGGCCGCCTGCGGCGACGTCAATCGCAATGTCATGGCTCCGCCGTTACCGTCGTTGTCGCGCGTGCACCGGCAGGTGCAGAGTCACGCCGAACAATTGTCGGCACACCTGACCCCGGCGACCGGCGCGTATCACGAGATCTGGCTCGACGGGAAGAAGCTGCTGTCGATCGCGGACGAGGACGAGCCGATCTACGGCGATACGTACCTGCCGCGCAAGTTCAAGGCGGCGTTCGTCGTGCCGCCGCAGAACGACGTCGACGTGTACGCGCAGGATCTCGGTTTCGTCACGATCGTCGATAATGGCGACATCACTGGCTTTAACGTGACGGTCGGGGGCGGCATGGGCATGACGCACGGCGATACGGCGACCTACCCACGGTTGGCCGACGTCCTCGGGTTCTGCGAGCCTGGCGACGTGCTCGCGGTTGCCGAGGCCATCGTCAAGACGCAGCGCGACTACGGCGACCGTGCGAACCGCAAGCACGCGCGCCTCAAGTACACGATCGACGACCGCGGGATCGACTGGTTCCGCGGCGAGGTAGAGCGACGTTCCGGCGTGACGCTCGGCAAGCCACGTCATTTCGCGTTCGTCGCGAACGGCGACGCATACGGCTGGCACAAGGACGACACCGGGGCATTTCACTACACGTTGTTCGTCGAGAATGGGCGCGTCCGGGACGACGGCGAACGGCGGCTGCTGTCCAGCCTGCGCGCGATCGCCGAGCGCCACCGTTGCGAGTACCGGCTGACGCCAAACCAGAACCTGATCGTCAGCAAGGTGGCTGCACGCGATAAAGCCCGCGTCGATGCGACAATGGCCGAGTTCGGTATCGAGAACAGTGTGCGCGCGTCGCCATTGCGCCTCCATTCGATGGCCTGCGTCGGCTTCCCGACCTGCGGCCTCGCAATGGCCGAGAGCGAACGCTATCTGCCGTCACTCGTCGACAAGATCGACGCGGTGTTCGCGGATGCCGGTCTCGCGGATGCGCCCGTCACGTTGCGCATGACGGGCTGCGCCAACGGCTGCGCGCGTCCTTACATCGCCGAGATCGGGCTCGTGGGGAAGGGGCCGGGCCGCTACTCGTTGTTCCTCGGCGCCGGATTCGCGGGCCAACGGCTCGGCGCGCCGTACCGCGACAATGCAGACGAGGCCGAAATCCTCGATGCACTCGAACCCCTGTTGCGTGGCTACGGCAGTGAGCGCGGCGAAGGCGAACGCTTCGGCGATTTCTTAGTGCGCAAGGGCCTCGTTCACGAGGTGAGCGAAGGACGGCTTATCCATGAAAGCTGAAGACCGCGTCGCGTGGGCGCTCGAGAACCTGCCGGGCGAACACATGATGAGTTCGAGCTTCGGCGCACAGTCGGCCGTCATGTTGCACCTGCTGACGCGACAGAAGCCCGATATCCCGGTCGTGCTCGTCGACACGGGCTACCTGTTCCCCGAGACCTACCGTTTCATCGACGAGCTGACGGAGCGCCTGGATCTGAACCTGAAGGTGTATCGCCCATTGACGTCGGCTGCATGGCAGGAGGCACGCTACGGCAAACGCTGGGATCAGGGGCGCGAGGCGCTGACGCGGTATAACTACGACAACAAGGTGGAACCGATGGAACGCGCACTGAATGAACTCGGTGTCGGCACGTGGTTCGCGGGGATTCGCCGCTTGCAGGCGGACACGCGAGAACAGACGCCGTTCGTCGAGCGTTCGGGCGATCGGTACAAGGTCCACCCGATCGTGGACTGGAGCAACCGCGACGTGCATCGCTACCTGACCAAGCACGGCCTGCCCTACCACCCGCTCCGCGACAAGGGTTACGTGTCGATCGGCGACGTGCATTCGACCCGGTCGCTCGCCGAGGTCGACTCGATCGAGGAAACCCGCTTCGGCGGTGTGTTGCGCGAATGCGGGCTGCACGAGATGGACTTCGGGCAGCCCGGGGCGCAGCCGGCCTGACGGGCCTGATTCGTCCGGTTTAACGCCGGCATTATGTGACGCGCGTCACATTTTCTCCGCCACCAAGAGGTCGGCACGCACCTCCCTGTTGCCACGCCGTTTGGTCAACTATCGCCAGACTGCGGGGAATAGCGCCTCTCGAGTTTCGGGCAATGGTAAACGCCGCACCAGCACACAAGGACAGGACCATGGCAACGGCAACGAGGAATCGCCTTCTTACTTTGATCGCACTGCTCGGCGGGCTAACAGTCGCCGCGCTCGTGCTGGTCAACGTCGGCCCGCCGGCGGAGCGGAGCAGCTACATCGTCCAGGGCACGAACACCGAGGCGGTCCGTTCGCTGGTCGCGGCCGAAGGCGGTGAGATCACCCACGAGCTCGGCGTAATCAACGCCGTGGCGGCCGACCTGACCACGGACCAGCTCGCCGCGCTGCGGGATAGCGACGCCGTGCGCCGCATCTACGGCAATTTCCCGGTCGAAACGACCGGCAAGGGCGGCAAGAACGGCGGCGGTGATAGCGGTGACAGCACCGACACCTGTGACACCTGCACGAGCGGTAGCGCATATACAGACTATCCCAGCCTCATCGACGCGGACGTATTGCACGACCAGGGTATCGACGGTTGGGGCATCGGGATCGCGATCGTCGATTCTGGCATTTACTCGGGCCCGGGCATCTCCCAGGACCGTTACCAGATGAAACGGATCAAAGCCATCTACGATGCGACGACAGATACGCGCATCGTCGAAGGCGGCAAGGGCAGGGACAAGATTGATTTCCTGGAATACGACAACGACGCTAACGGCCACGGCTCGCACGTCGCAGGCGTAATGGCGAGCAGCAAGCTCTCGGAGATCGGGAAGTACAACGGCATCGCGCCGGCGGCACGCCTGATTTCTGTCAAGGTCTTCGATGCGCAGGGGCGCGGCAGCTACGCCGACGTCATTCGCGGCATCGACTGGATCGTGGCCAATCGCAACTCCCTCGGGATCGACATCATCAACATGTCACTGAGCGCCACTCCGCGCTCGCATTACTGGGATGACCCGCTGAACCAAGCCGTTATGGCGGCGTGGGATGCTGGCATCGTCGTCGTGGCGTCCGCAGGCAATTCAGGCCCGGGCGCCCAGTCGATCGGCGTGCCTGGCAACGTGCCCTACATCATTACGGTCGGTGCAATGACCGACAATTACACACCGGGCGATAGCAGCGACGATCGCCTTGCGACCTTTTCCGCGGCCGGGCCGACCTACGAAGGCTTCGTTAAGCCCGAAGTAGTCGCACCGGGTGGTCACATCATGGCCTCGATGGATGCATTGGACCAGATCGCGGTCGATCACCCCGAGTTTTACCTGGGTGCCAACTTCTTCCAGATGTCGGGCACCTCGCAGGCAACGGCGGTGGTCAGCGGTATCGCCGCCCTGATCCTGCAGATGGAGCCCGGCATCAGGCCCGATGCTGTCAAGTGCAAGCTGATGCGCGGTGCACGACCCGCGGTCAAGGCCGACGGCACGCTGGCCTACTCCGTATTCCGGCAGGGCGCCGGGATGGTCAATGCCTACGACGCCGTGTACGACTGGACCCATGACTGTGCCAATCGCGGTCTCGACGTCAAGGCGGATCTCGACGGTACGAAGCACTTCGGCGGGCGTGCCAACCAGAACCCCGATGGCAGCTACTACCTCATGGGGCTGGACGGTTACCTCTGGACCGATGGTGGTGTTGGCGCCAACGGCTACCTCTGGACCGACGGCTACCTCTGGACCGACGGCTACCTCTGGACCGACGCTTATCTCTGGACCGACGGCGTCGGCGTCGACGGCTACCTGTGGACCGACGGCTACCTGTGGACCAACGGCTACCTGTGGACCAACGGCTACCTGTGGACCAACGGCTACCTGTGGACCAACGGTCTGACCGAGCCCATGTCGATCAACACCTGGGTCGATCCCGAGTAGTTCATTCTGAGCCCCAAGCGGCGCTTGCCCCCGCCCGTCGGGGGCTCAGGCCGCTGCCGTGATCTTGTCGCCGCACCCGCCTCGCAGCGGGAGGTCGGCATCGTTGAACAGCTCGTCGATCGCTTCCTGCGTGGTAGCACGCCGTAATTCCGCCAGTTGCTGCAACGTGATGTGCGGTGCGAACAGGTGAACGAAGTCGACCATGTAGCGCCGCAGTACGGCATCCTTGCGATAACCGATCCACGTCGTGCTGCGGGGGAACAGGCCCTCGGCCTCGATGACCTGCAGGTCCTTGCGATCCGAGCAATCGGCCGCCATGCTCGCGACGATGCCGACGCCGAGCCCCATGCGCACGTAGGTCTTGATGACGTCCGCGTCACGCGCCGTGAAGCCGACGTTCGGTTCCAGTCCTTCGTCGGCGAACGCGCGTTTGAGCGACGATTCGCCGCTGAAGCTGAAGACGTACGTCACGAGCGGGTAGTCGACGAGATCGTGCAACGTGATCTTGCGGTCGAGCTTCGTGAGTTCGTGTCCCTTGGGCACGATGATCGAGCGGTCCCAGCGGTAACTCGGCACGAGCAACAGGCCCGAGAACAGGTCGCGCGAGCCGGTCGCGATCGCGAAATCGATCGTGTTCGCCGCCACCATGTCGGCGATCTGCTCCGACGTGCCCTGGTGCAGGTTCAGGCTGATCTTCGGAAAACGCTCGCGAAACGCGGCGATGATCTCGGGCAGCACGTAGCGCGCCTGCGTGTGGGTCGTCGCGATCGACAGCGAACCTTCCTCCTCCTCGAAGTACTCCGAGGCCAGGCTGCGGATGTTCTCGACCTCCTGCATGATGACCCGGGCACGATCGATGACGATTTCGCCCGCGGGCGTTATCCCGCCGAGACTCTTGCCCTTGCGCGTGAACAGCTGCATGCCGAGCTCTTCCTCGAGCAGCTTGAGTTGCTTGCTGACCCCGGGCTGCGACGTGTAGAGGCGCTCGGCCGCTGCCGTGATGTTGAGGCCGTTGTCGACGATCGCCAGCAGGTACTTGAGCTGTTGGAGTTTCATGAGCGCCTTCAGTCTCGGTAATCCCCGCGTTCATTAGTGTGACCGCGAGCGTCCCGTTCAGTTTCAATCCGGCCCGGGCGGCCCGGACGCGAGCGCACATCATATAACGCCAGGGCATAAAGGCAGAAATCAACCGTCTTTTTAACGGTGTGCGCCGCCCGCGATAATGCCCCGACAAGTCGAAGCAGCGAGCGCGCGATGGATTTTTTCCCCGGGTTTCTTGAGCTTGAGGGCCGCCAGACGCTTGTCGTCGGTGGCGGCGACGTCGCGCTGCGCAAGGCGCGGCTGCTGCACGCCGCGGGCGCGCGCGTGCGCGTCGTTGCACCGGACACGAGCCCGGCGTTCGCCGATTTCATCGCGAAGCACGGTCTCGAGCTCCGAGAACGCAGGTTTCGTGCGGAGGATGTCGACGGCTGCTGGCTCGTCGTGACGGCCACGGGCAAGGCCGACGTCGATGCCGCCGTGCACGCGGCCGCCTGCGAGCGGCGCGTCTTCTGCAACAGCGTCGACGACCAGGCCAACAGCAGCTACATCACGCCGGCGATCGTGGACCGCAGCCCGCTCGTCGTCGCCATCTCGTCCGGCGGCGCCGCGCCCGTGCTCGCGCGCTCGGTGCGCGAGAAGATCGAGCTGATGCTGCCGACGGATTTCGGACGACTCGCCGAGCTCGCGGGCCGCTGGCGCGAGCGCGCCAGGGCGGGGATCGGCCGCATCGCCGATCGCCGGCGCTTCTGGGAGCAACTGTTCGGCGGCGACATCCCGCGGCTCGCGGTCGACGGCCGAGGCGACGAGGCCGATCAGGCCGTCGCCGACCTGCTGCTCGATTTCAGAAACGCTGAGCGGCCCCCGGGCAAGGCGTGGCTCGTCGGTGCCGGGCCGGGCGATCCCGACCTGCTGACGCTGCGCGCGCTGCGCATTCTGCAGACGGCCGACGTGATCCTGCACGACCGGCTCGTTTCGGACGAAATATTGGCACTCGCGCGCCGCGACGCGGACCTGATTCCCGTGGGCAAGAAACCGGGCGGGGCCGGTACGACGCAGGAGGAGATCAACGAGACGCTCGTCGAACTCGTGCGCATTGGCAAGCACGTCTGCCGGCTCAAGGGCGGCGACCCGTTCATCTTCGCGCGCGGCGGCGAGGAGCTCGAAGCGCTGCACGAGGCGGGATTCACGGCCGAGATCGTGCCGGGCATTACGGCCGCGGCGGGCTGCGCGGCGTACGCCGGGATTCCGCTGACGCACCGCGACGCATCGCAGTCGGTCGCTTTCGTCTCGGCGCACGGCAAAGATTCGGTCGATCGGCTCGACTGGCCGTTGCTTGCGCGCGATCGGCAGACGCTCGTCTTTTACATGGCCGTCGGCCGCTTCCCCGAGCTGATGCAGGCGCTGATCCGGCACGGCCGGTCGGCGAGCACGCCCATCGCGGTCATCGAGCGCGGCACGACGCCGGACCAGCGCGTGATTCGAGGCTGTCTCGGGCAGCTGCAGATGCTCAGGGAGTCGCGGCGCATCGAGCCGCCCGCGATCCTGATCGTCGGCGAGGTCGCCGCGATGGGAGCGGCCCCGATCGCCGATCCGCTGGCGGCCGACGAGACGACCGGCACGCAGGCCGCCCCGATTTGTGCTAAACAAAAGAGTGTGATCGGACAATAAGGGAAAATAAGTGATCTACAACAATATTCTCGAGACGATCGGCAATACGCCGGTCGTCCGTCTCAATCGCATGGGACCCGACCACGTCGAGATGTACGTCAAGGTCGAGTCGTTCAACCCGATGGCATCCGTCAAGGACCGCCTCGCGTTTGCAATCATCAACGATGCCGAGCAGAAGGGCACGCTGAAACCGGGCCAGACCGTCGTCGAGGCGACCTCGGGCAACACGGGCA
Organism: Woeseiaceae bacterium; assembly: GCA_041616535.1. Classification (GTDB taxonomy): domain Bacteria; phylum Pseudomonadota; class Gammaproteobacteria; order Steroidobacterales; family Woeseiaceae; genus UBA1847. Next base: position 18,233 of record JBFJQO010000003.1, read on the forward strand.
TTGCGCTCGCCATGGTGTGTGCGGCGAAGGGGCATCCGTTCGTCGCGACGATGGCGGATTCGTTCTCGGTCGAGCGGCGCAAGATCATGCGTGGCCTCGGCGCGAGGGTCGTGCTGACGCCGGCGGCCGAGCGCGGCACGGGCATGGTGAAAAAGGCCGAAGAGCTGGCCGAGAAACACGGCTGGTTCCTCGCGCGCCAGTTCGAGAACCCCGCCAATCCCGAATACCACCGCAACACGACTGGCCCGGAGATTCTCAGCGACTTCGCCGGGCGCCGGCTCGACTACTGGGTCACGGGCTATGGCACGGGCGGCACGATGACGGGCGCCGGCCAGGTGCTCAAGATGGCGCGCCCGGACCTCACGATCGTCGCGACCGAGCCCGCGGGCGCGTCCCTGCTCGCGGGCAAGGAGTGGCAGCCGCACAAGATCCAGGGCTGGACCCCCGACTTCATCCCTGACGTGCTCGACCGCAACGTCTACGATGAGCTGCGCGCCGTCACCGACGAACGCGCCATCGAGGTGTCGCGAGAACTCGCCCACAAGGAAGGCATCTTCACGGGCATTTCGGCGGGCGCGACGCTCGCGACGGCGCTCGATATCGCCGGGGAGGCGCCGAAGGGCTCGGTCATCCTCGCGATGCTGCCCGACACGGGCGAGCGCTACCTGAGCACGCCGCTGTTCGAGGGCGTCGAGGAGGGTTCCGACGACGAGTGGCTTTCCGGCCTGTAGCCGTACCGCGAGGGCTGCGGTCCGGGCGGTGTCCATCTGGCCGGAAACGACCGTAATTTCCTGAGGCGAAACGGAAAATTAGCGATAGCTGAGACCTGAGTCACAGCCGCCGCGACGCGCGGCTGGCATCGTGTGGGTTGGAATTCTTCGACCCGGACGACAGCCGCTATCGTGACCGCCGACTTGCACGACCTCGAAGTCAGGAAGAACATCGGCAAGGCCCACGCCCTGCTGCATTCGCTCGTGCCCCGGGCCCAGGTCTTCTGTTTTTACGACCTCGGGCGCGAGTGCGTCTGGAGTTCGGACGGCGCCGAGGACTACGAGATCGACACCTTCGTGGCGGAGCTGCCCGACGAACTGATCGCGGACCTCGGCAAGGACGGCGAGGTGTTGCGCCGGACCCTGCCGTCGGGCCGAACGGTCCTCGCGTTACCCGTGCATGGCGACGATGACGACCGGCTCGGCATGCTGATTGCGCTGTTCTCTAAGAACGCGGGCAAGTCGTCGTCGTTCAACCCGAGTTCGCTCAAGCGCATTCTCGAGCCAGCCATCGCCGTCATCGGTGAGAGTGTCTATGCCGGCCAGAAGCTCGAGCGCATGAGCCAGGACGCCGGGTCCTTCGAAAAAGAGCTCGAACTCGTCTACAAGGTCGACGAAAAAATCCACGGCACCAAGACGCGCCATTCGAGTCTCGCGGAACTTGTCGGGCAGAGCGGCCGCTTCCTCGGCATCAACTACAGCGTGCTGTTGATCCCGTCCAAGCGGATTCGCATCAGTGCGACCCACTCGAGCTGGAAAGGCGTCAATCGCAAGGTGCTCGATCGCTACCTCGTGGAGCAGCTGTTGCCGCGGCTCGAAGGGCAGCGCAAGCCGGTCGTGTTCCAGATCCCCGCCATCGAGGGATCTGACGATGCGGCCGAACACGGCTACCAGGCATTGCTCAACCCGTTGCTCGATGGCCAGGGAAACGTCGAGGGCATTCTTGCGCAGCTCGGACGCGTCGATAAAAGCGACTTTACGCGCCGTGATCGGCGCTTCATGACACACATTGTGCGCAAGGTCGAATACGTCATCGAACAGTCGTTCGATGCGATGACCGGGTTCATGAACCGCACCGGCTTCGAGGACCAGCTGCACGAGTCCTACAAGGCGCTGAAATCGAGAGACGATGCGCACCAGTTGATCTACTTCGATCTCGATAACCTGCAACTCGTCAACGACACCTTCGGTCGTGAAGCGGGGGACGAGGTCATCATGCGATTCTCGCGGCTACTCGATGAAGATCTGCCCAAGAGTGGCGTGCTGTCGCGGCTGACCGGCGACGACTTCTGCATGTTGCTGACACACGTCGACACCGACACGGCTTGCAAGTTTGCGCAGGAGATGCGCGAGAAATGTGCGTCGCTGCGCTACCTCCAGGGCGACCGGTCACTGCAGATCACGACGAGCATCGGCGTTGCCCAGTTCAATCGCGCCTCCGGCCTCGACGGTCATGCGCTGACGACGGCGCGCATGGCCTGCGACGCTGCGAGTGATCACGGCGGCGATCGCATCGAAGTGTACGACGCGCGGAACCAGAGCGTCATCCGCCGGTACGACGACATGCAGCTCGTGGCGGAGATCCAGCAGGCCGTGGACGGCGACAGGTTCCGGCTTCTCGCGCAGCCGATCACCAGCCTCGGTGACGGTGACGGCCGGCCGCGCTTCGAGATCCTGTTGCGCATGCGGGACTCGGACGGCACGCGCGTTCCGGCCAAAGCGCTGTTCTCTGCCGCCGAGCGCTACCGACTGATGCCGCAGATCGACCGTTGGGTCGTGTCGACGACGCTGGCGAAACTCGCGGACTTCGGCGAAATCGTCAAACAAAGCGGCGCCACTTTCTCGGTCAACCTCTCGGGCCAGTCGCTCGGTGACGACGAGATACTCGCGTTCATCGAGGAAGAAATCGAGCATAGCGGCCTGCCTGCATCGTGCATCTGTTTCGAGATCACGGAATCTGCAGCCGTTTCGAAATTGCACAAGGCGCAGACATTCATCGATCGGCTGCGGGAAATCGGCTGCGGGATTTCGCTGGACGACTTCGGTGCAGGCCTGAGTTCATTTGCCTATCTCAAGAACTTCAACGTCGACATGCTCAAGATCGACGGCAGTTTCATTCGCGATATTACCGACAACCGGATCTCCGAGTCGATGGTCGCGGCCATCACCCAGGTTGCCAAGGTCATGCATCTGCAGACCGTCGCAGAGTACGTCGAAACCGAAAAGACGCGCGACTTGCTCTCGTCAATGGGCGTCGACTTCGTGCAGGGGCACATCAACGGCAAGCCCATGGCCGTTGACGACGCCCTCAAAGACCTGGGCGAAGTCGCGGAGTCCTCGGCCGGCTAGATATCCGCCAGGTGGTTTTTCGATAGACTGCCAACCATGGGAAAACACATTGCGGCATTGCCGGAGGAATTGCGTGCACCGGTCGAGCGCTGGTTCGAACGTTTCGGCGACGACATGCACGCCGACGCGCTAGCACGCCTCGTCGCATGCAGTGAATTCGCAGGTAAGGTCGTGCTGCGCGAAAAGGACTGGTTTTTCGACGATGTTGCTGCGTTCGACCGTCCGCCATCGCTCGGCGGACTCGATGCGTTCGTTGCGGCCTGCGACGATCCGGGAAGCGCGCTGCGCCGATTCCGAAATCGTTACATGCTGCACGTATTGTGGCGCGAGGTGTTCGGGCTTGCCGACCTCGACGAAACCCTGACGTCACTCTCGGACCTCGCGGATCGCGCGCTCGATGTCGCGACGCGCGCAGCGGAAGCCGCGCTCGAGCCGCGCTACGGTGTTGTCCGCAGTCCGTCGGGCGACAAGGTCCCACTCGTCATACTCGGCATGGGCAAGCTCGGGGGCTACGAACTCAACTTTTCTTCCGACATCGACATCATTTTCCTGTACCCGGACGATGGCGAGACGGACGGCGCGAAAACCGTCAGTGCGCAGGAGTATTTCGGGCGGCTCTCCCGGCGCGTCATCGCGCTGCTCGACGAGGCGACGGCCGAGGGCTTCGTATTCCGGACCGATACGCGTCTGCGTCCTTTCGGCGACAGCGGCCCTCCCGTCGTCAGCTTCGGCGCGCTCGAATCCTACCTGCTGCAACACGGCCGGGACTGGGAGCGCTATGCGTATATCAAGGCGCGGGTGGTAGGTCCGTCCCCCGGCGAGGCTGTCGTCGCAGATCTCCATGACAACCTGATCCGGCCGTTCGTCTACCGCCGCTACATCGACTACGGTGTGTTCGAGTCGCTGCGCGAGATGCACGCGATGATCGCAGAGGAGGTCAAGCGGCGCGAGTTGCAGGACAACATCAAGCTGGGCCCCGGCGGCATCCGCGAGGCCGAGTTCGTCGTGCAGTCGCTGCAACTGGTGCGCGGCGGCGGCGAACCCGCGCTGCAGCGGCGGCGCCTGCAAGCGGTGCTGCCGCTGCTCGTCAACGAGCGCGGCCTGACGAGGGACGGCGCGACGAGCCTGCGCGAGGCTTACCGTTTTCTGCGCCGGCTCGAGAATTTCATCCAGGCGATTCACGACCGTCAGACGCACGACCTGCCGGCCGGCGGCATCGACCGGGCGCGCCTTTGCCTGGCCTTGGGTTACGCAGACTGGCGGGCGCTGCGCGCCGACATCGACAGGCACCGTGGCGCGATCGTGCGGGAATTCGAGCGCGTGGCCTTCCGCAGCCGCGGCGACGAGACACCGTTCGCGGGCCAGGTCGAGCAAGCCTGGGAACGTGGCGCGTCGGTCGGGGAATGGGCGGCGCTGCTCCGGCAGCGCGGCGCCGAAGACGCCGACGGCATCGCGCGCAAACTTGTCGCGTTCGCCAACGATGCCGCAACGCGCCAGGTCGATGCCGTGTCGCGCGAACGCCTGCAGCGCTTCATACCGCAGATGTTGCTCGAGGTCGCACAATCGAAATGGCGCGGCATTGCGCTGACCCGGACGCTCGCCGTCGTCGAGCGCATTCTGCGACGCAGCGCCTACCTGTCGTTACTGAACGAGAATCACCGCGCGCTCGCGCGGCTCGTCGATCTCTGCGCGCGCAGCAGCTATATCGCCGGACAGATCGCGCGGTACCCGGTGTTGCTCGACGAATTGCTCGATCCGCGTACCTACTCGGAGACCGGCACGCGTGCGGACTTTTCGCAGGAACTCACGGAGCGTCTCGAGCGCGAACCCGCGGACGCCGAGTCTCGCATGCAGGTCATCGCCCAGTTCCAGCGATCGGCGATGTTCCGTATCGCGGTTGCCGACTTCAACGGCCAGTTGCCGATCATGAAGGTCAGCGACGGCCTGACCTGGCTCGCCGAGGCCGTGCTCGAAGAGGCGTTGCGCGTCGCCTGGAGCGATCTCGTGGAGCGCCACGGTGTGCCTCGCTACACGATCAACGGCATCGAACGCGGGGCCGGATTCGGCATCATCGGCTACGGCAAACTCGGTGGTCTCGAGTTGTCCTACGGATCCGATCTCGACATCGTGTTCCTGCACGACTCCGGCGGCACGAAACAGATGACCGACGGCGACAAGCCCCTCGACAACGGGCTGTTCTTCGGGCGCCTCGTGAGGCGCCTGATGCACTTCCTGACGACGCAGACCGACACCGGCCAGTTGTACGAGATCGACACGCGCCTGCGTCCGGAAGGCGGCAAGGGACTGCTGGTGACCAGCACCGAAGCGTTCGAACGCTACCAGGAGGAGAACGCGTGGACCTGGGAGCACCAGGCACTGCTGCGCGCACGTCCGGTCGCGGGCAGCGCGGCCATCGCCGATGAGTTCGAGCGTATCCGGCGCGAGACGCTGACACGCCGGGTGCGCCGGGAAAAGCTGCGTGACGACGTCATCGAGATGCGGCGGCGAATGCGCGCAGAGCTCGATCGCAGCAGCGACGACAAGTTCGACCTGAAGCACGGGCGCGGCGGCATCGGCGACATCGAGTTCCTCGTGCAATACCTGGTTCTCAAGAACGCCGGGGACCGCCCGGACGTCATCTTCTATTCCGACAATATCCGCCAGCTCGACGCGCTCGTCGCGGAACGGTGCATCGAGCAGGCGACCGGCGATGCATTACAGAACGCCTACCGCGACTATCGCCTGCGCTACCATCATCTCGTGCTCGACGACCGGCCCCCGCTGGTCGACGAAGACGAATTCACTACGCAGCGCGGTTTCGTCGCCAAAACATGGGACGCGTTGCTCGCTTGAGCTTATAATTCGCGGTCGGACCGCATGTGCGAAACGAGGAGCAGACTTGGCACCCAAAGCAGGCACCGTCGAACAGAACCTGATACCGGCCAACGCCCAGAACCGTTACGGCGTGCGGACCTCGGACCTGCCGCTCAGCTGCCCGATGCCGGGCATGTACCTGTGGAACTCGCACCCGAAGGTCTACATCCCGGTAGAGGAAACGGGTGAAGCCAGGTGCCCGTACTGCGGTGCCCAGTACCAGATGCTGGCCGACGCCGAATAGATGCACGTCGTCACCGGCGGAGCCGGATTCATCGGCAGCAACCTCGTTCGCGCACTCATCGACCGCGGTCACGACGATATCGTCGTCGTCGACGATCTGCGGGACGGGCACAAGTTCGTCAACATTGCGGACCTCGCGATCGCCGACTACCTCGACAAGGACGAATTCCTTGGACGTCTCGATGCCGATCGCGGGTTCGGCAAATCCGTCACAGCTATCCTGCACGAGGGCGCCTGCTCGGCGACGACGGAATGGGACGGGCGCTACATGATGAAAAACAACTACGGCTACTCGCAGACGTTGTTACATCACTGCCTCGAGAACGGGACGCCGTATATCTACGCGTCGTCCGCGGCCGTGTACGGGGGTGCGAAGCAATTCGTCGAAGACCCGCTGTTCGAAAAGCCGCTCAACGTCTACGGCTACTCGAAGCTGCAGTTCGATCGCTACGTTCGCCGGGTTGCCGCCGACGCGGACAGCCAGGTGGTCGGGCTCCGCTATTTCAACGTCTACGGTCCGCGGGAGCAGCACAAGGGCTCGATGGCCAGCGTCGCATTTCACTTCAGCAACCAGGTCGAAGAAAGCGGCGAGGCGCGGCTGTTCGAAGGCTCCGGCGGCTACGGCGACGGCGAGCAATTGCGCGACTTCGTTTTTGTCGACGATGTGTGCCGCGTGAATCTCTGGTTCCTCGACAACCCGGACGTCTCCGGCATTTACAACACGGGCACGGGCAAGGCACAGAGTTTCAACGACGTGGCGAACGCGGTCATCAAGTGGCACGGCAGGGGGAAGATTCGCTACGTCCCGTTCCCCGAACATCTCGAAGGCGCATACCAGAGTTTCACGCAGGCCGACCTGGCGCAGTTGCGTGCCTGCGGTTGCGACGTCGAGTTCCGGCCCGTCGAAGACGGCGTGCCCGCCTACCTGGACGAACTTTGCGGACCGCGGCAACGCTAGTCGTCGGACCATCCTGGGTCGGTGACATGGTCATGGCCCAGGCCCTGTTCAAGTTCCTGCACGCCCGTGACCCCGATCGCGCGATCGACGTGCTCGCGCCGGGGTGGTCGCTGCCGATCGTCGCGCGCATGCCCGAAATCCGGGAAGGCATCGGGGCCGAGACCGGGCATGGCGAGTTCGGCCTCGGGAAGCGCCGGCGCATTGCCGCGGCTTTGCGCCCGCGCGCGTACGATCATGCCATCGTGCTGCCGCGCTCATTCAAGTCCGCGCTGATTCCCTGGCTGGCCGCGATCCCGAAGCGCACGGGATTCCGCGGGGAAATGCGTTTCGGGCTCGTCAACGACATGCGGCCGTTCGACAAGCGGGTGCTCGACCAGACCGTCAAGCGCTTCGTCGCCCTCGGTCTCGAGCGCGGCGAAACGCTGCCGGATACCTTGCCGGACCCGGTACTGTCGGTCTCGCCGCAGAACCAGGCGCGCGTCATCGCGGAACTCGACGTTGCGGACGACCGCCCGGCCATCGCGATGATGCCCGGTGCCGAGTACGGGCCGGCCAAGTGCTGGCCGCTCGAATATTTCACGCAACTCGCGGCCGATCTCGTGGCGGCCGGTTACGCGGTCTGGGTCCTCGGATCGCAGAAGGACGCCGCGGCCGGCGAGGCCATCGCGGCCGGCAGTGCCGCCCGGAACCTGTGCGGCCGGACCTCGCTCGAGGATGTCATCGACCTGCTGGCCGCCAGCGAGCAGGCCGTGTCGAATGACTCGGGCCTGTTGCATATCGCCGCAGCCGTCGGCACCCACGTTCACGCTATTTATGGCTCATCGTCGGCGAAATTCACGCCGCCGCTCACGAAAAGCCGGGATATTCACGAAATCAGCCTGGATTGCCGCCCGTGTTTCCAACGCGATTGCCCGCTGGGCCATCTGAATTGCCTGCGCAAGCTCGAGCCGGTGCGTATTTTCGATAAAATTCGTGTCTTCAGCGCCTAATTGCGCCGATCGTCGAAAAAGTCGTCGATCTTCTCGATGACGTCGTCAACCTCGATCAGGTCCATGGCATCGGCGTGCCGGACCCGTTGCCCCCAGCGAAGATCCGCGACGTTCTTGCCAAAATAGCGGCTTATCGCGTCAGGGTAGCGATTTATCGTGTATTTTTGCGACAAGTAGGGCCCCGTGCGGTCCGGGTTCGAGGTCGCGTACAGGCCGACGACCGCGGTGCCGAGGGCCGTCGCCATGTGCGCGGGCCCGGAATCGGGGCAGATTACGAGGTCTGCGGCGGCGAGCAAGGCCGCGAGCTGTTTGAGTGTGGTCCGGCCGACGAGATTGTCGGCGTTGCCGGCGTCGCTGAGCCGGGCGCCGTAGTCGGTCTCGAGCGTGGACGATCCGCCCGTCAGCACGATGCGGGCGCCGTGCCGGGACCTGAGATGCGCGATGACGGCCTCGAATCGTGCCGCTCGCCAGTTGCGGTAGTTGCGGGCGCGCTCGCTGCTGCAGGGACTGATGACGACGAGCGGCTCTTCGCCGTTCGCGAACTGCGCCGCGAACTCGCGATCGGCCTCGGGCAGCGGGATGTCCCAGCGCAAGTCCGTCGCCTGCGCACCGATCGCGGTGGCAAATGCCATCATCGCATCCATCGCATGTTCGCCCCGTGCCGGCTCGATACGCCGATTCGTGAACAGCCACTGGAAGTCGCGGGCGCGCGCGCGATCGAAGCCGATCCGGACCGGCGCGGGGATCGAACGGACGAGCAGGTTCGCTCGCATCGACGCGTGCATGCACAGTGCGACGTCGAAACGCCGCTCGCGCAGCGCAATGCGCGCGTCGCGGTACGCGGCGCGTCCGCGCGACTTGTCGAACACGACGAACTCGAGGTCGGGAATGTCGCCCATGAGTCGCGCTTCGGTCTTGCCGATGATCCAGGTGATGCGAGTATTCGGCCAGTTGTCCTGGAGACGCCGAATCACGGCGAGGGTATGGCAGGTGTCGCCGATCGCGGAAAGCCGCAGGACGCAGATGCGCTCAGGCTTCGATTGCAGGACCAAATCAGGCAATATCCGGGCACTTGGTGAGCATGGAGTACGGGTCCGTTGACCGAAACCGTCGAGAAAACCGCGACCGGCGCCATCCTATACGATAAGTCCATCATCAACCAGATTTCGGACGAGCGCTTCACGCCGCAGGGCTGGCTGCACTCCGAGGTCCTGACGGGTTGGCTGCGTTCCGGCGGCCGCGGCAATACGATGTACGTCGGCAACGTGCCGCGACAATTCGTCCTGCGGCATTACATGCGCGGTGGGCTCGTCGGCAAGTTCATCAGGGACACCTACGTCTTCTCGGGCGCAGACAAGACGCGCTCGTTCATCGAGTGGCGCCTGCTCGACAAGCTCGCTGCGAACAACATGCGCGTGCCGCGGCCGGCCGCGGCACGTTACGTCCAGCGCGGCACGTTCTACACGGCCGACCTGATCACGGTACGCATTCCAGGCATCGTGCCGTTGTCACAGTACATTGCCGACAACGACCCGGACGAGGCGTTCTGGCAGGCCGTCGGCGCGGCCATTCACGAGTTTCACGCGGCGGGCGTGTACCACGCCGACATGAACGCCTATAACGTACAGGTCGACGTCGACGGGCTCGTCTGGATGCTCGACTTCGATAAGGGGGCGCTGAAGCCGCCGGGACTGTGGCAGCAAAAGACGCTGAGCCGCCTGCATCGCTCCCTGATGAAGATCGTCGGTCTCGACCCGCGCCTGAACTTCCGCTCGGCAAACTGGGAGCAACTGCTGGAGGGCTACTTCAGCGCGTCGAGATCGGCGTAGTAGTCGGGGTAGCTTTCGGGCAGGTTCTTGAACTTCTTGTGGATCCAGAGGTACTGCTCCGGGCAGCTGCGAATGTGCGCCTCGAGGGCGTCGACGTAGCGGCGCGTGTCGGCCACGAGATCGCCGCTCGGGAAGTTGTCGAACGCCGGCAGCAGCGTCAGTTCGTAGGTCCCGTCCTCGGCCCGGCGCGGGAAGAAGGGGACGACGAGCGCATCCCCGAGGCGTGCCAGCGTCGACGTCGCGGTCGTATGCATTGACGGCACGCCGAAGAACTCGATGATCGCCGACCCCTTGCGGTCGTAACTCTGGTCCGGTGCGTACCAGACGGCCCGGCCGTCGCGCAGTGCGCGCACCATC
>JBFJQO010000004.1:0-24963 GCA_041616535.1 Woeseiaceae bacterium
CGATGAAGTCCCGCGTCGCGTTCGAGAAGCTCCCTGTATCGAACTGGTCGGTCAGCGGCACGCCGTCCACGAGGATCGCGACGCGATTGCCGCCGATACCGCGAATATTGATGCTCTCCGCGCCGAATCGCGTGCCCGCCGTTTCGTTATCGACGCCAGGCACGTAGCGGAATACGTCGCCGATCGACGTCGCCAGTTCGCCGAAGAGATCGGCGCGGGACAGCACAGTGACGTTGGCCGCCACGTCGCGGATCGAACGTTCGTCCTTGTGCGCCACGACGACGATCTGTTCGATCGGTTCGTTCGCGAGATCATCGGCGGCGGTGGGCGCCACGGACAATAACAACGGCGCCAGCGCGGCGGCCGCGGCGGGCGAGACAGAGTGTCGATGCATCGTGGTACCCATGGGTCGCGGTGGGACGATGTACTGATTGTCCTCCTGTGGGCGGCCGCATCCATGATCTAGATCAAGATGCCGGACGCGCCGCGCCTCAAGCCTTTGCGACGGCAAGGGCGCTGATGCGCTCGACCCCGGCGCGTCGCAGCGCGGCCGCGAGGCCCGTCACGGTCGTTCCGGTCGTGATGACATCGTCGACGATCAGGGCGTGCCCGTAGGGCAGCCGCCCGCGCACCGCGAATGCACCCCTCAGATTGCGCGCGCGCTGCGCCGCCGTCAAGCCGGACTGGGGGCGCGTCGCGCGCCGTCGAACGACGCTGCGTACGAGCGGAACGCCCAGCTCGCGTGCGAGCGGTTTGCCGATCTCCAGCGCCTGGTTGAAACCGCGCCACCACTGCCGGCGCCAGTGCAGCGGCACCGGGACGACGGCATCGACATCGTCGGCCAGCGCTGCCACGGCCTCGCGCAGCAATTCCGTCAAAGCCGGCGCGTAAAACAGGCGGCGGCGGAACTTGAGCGCCTTGATCGCCGCGTCGACCGGAAACTCATACGCGAGTGGCGCTACGCAGTGCTCGAACCCCGTGCCCGTGCAGCGCAGCCACGACTCTCCGTAGGGCAGGTCGCCCTTGCACGCTTTGCAGATGGCGCCCTCGGCCGGCCGCAGAGGCACGGCACAAAAAGCACATCGCCGAGGTATCACGGCATCGACCGCGGATTGCAGGAACATACCCGCAAGCTGCGTGTGGCCTCGTTTTGCCGCAAGCACCGAATTTCGACGGTTCGTCGCGAATCGCGCTTGCCATGGTACGGTTCGCGCATGCTCAGGAAGAGGGATATCCGGCGACGCTTCGACCGCGCCGCGGCGACATTCGACGGCGTTGATTTCGTCCACGCCGTGACGCGTGTCGGCCTGCTCGCGAGACTCGAGCCGCTATTGTTGGAGGCGGGCACGATTCTCGACCTCGGGTGCGCGACCGGGGCGCTCGGGCGCCTGTTGCGCAAGCGGTTCCGGCGCGCGCACGTCGTGTCGCTCGACCTGAGTTCCGCCATGCTCTCGCGGGCCAGGCAAAACAAGCCGTGGCTCGCGCGCGCGACCTTCGTGCAGTCCGACGCGGCCCGGCTGCCGTTCCCCGATGCCGCATTCGACCTCGTCGTCGCCAACCAGCTGCTGCCCTGGGTACCGCAGCCGCAGCCCGTCTTCGACGAGGTCGCACGCGTGCTGCGCAAGGATGGCGTGTTCGCGTTTGCCTCGCTGGGGCCCGACAGCCTGCAGGAGATTCGCAGCGCCTGGGCCGCGACCGGTGCGCACGACGACACCCACGTCAATCCGTTCCCGGACATGCACGACGTCGGCGACGGGCTGGTGCGCGCCGGGCTGCGCGACCCGGTGCTCGACGTCGACCGGCTCGAGGTGCATTACGAGCACATCGGCAAGTTGTTCGACGACCTGACGCGGGGCGGTGCACGCAACACGATTGCCGCCCGCGTGCATGGGCTTACGGGCAAGCGACGGTTCCGTGCCATGGTGGCGGCGCTCGAGTCTGCGTCTGCCGGGCCCGGTTTGTCGCTCGAACTCGAACTCGTTTACGGGCATTGCTGGGGCGGCGGTCCGCGAAACGACCCTTCGAGTGTCAGGATCGACGCAAGCAGGATTCCGTTACGTCGCTAAACTATTGTAAAACAAAGACTAAAATTCCCGTCCCGTGCATGAGCAGGATTGCATGGGCGGGGCGATTTCAGTACACTGCGCGAGCTTTTTTGGCCAATGGATGGGTCAAACCGGCCAATCGACGAATTCCCGGGTTCACCGGGCCAGCGCTCACTGGCAAGTCCAGTATTCGTCACATCCGGAAATCTTGATCATTGCGATCGTCTCGGCGGTTGCAGGGTGGACAACTAATGATACGAAAAGCGTTTTTGAGCCTGCTCGGCCTGATGGCGGCCGGCACGGCGGGTGCGGACTGGGCGATCAATATGCCCGAGGGCGTGACCGAGCTCTCGAAGGAAACCTACGACCTCCACATGATGGTGTTCTGGTGGTGCGTGGCCATCGGCATCGTCGTCTTCGGCGTGATGATCATCTCGCTGGTCAAGCACCGCAAATCGAAAGGCGTCGAACCGGCGACGTTTTCCCACAGCACGACCGCGGAAGTCATCTGGACGGCCATCCCCGTCGTGATCCTGTTGCTCATGGCCGTGCCGGCCGCCGAGACGATGGTCAAGCTGGAAGACTCCCGCGATCCGGACGTCTCGATCGTCGTCACGGGCTACCAATGGAAATGGCACTACAAGTATCAGGACGAGGGTATCGAGTTTTACTCCAGCCTCGCCCGCCCGAGCGTCGACGCGCGCCGTCTCGACGCCGGTGTCGACGTCAACAGCGTCGACAATTACCTGCTCGACGTTGACCGCCCCGTTGTCGTGCCGAAAGGCGCCAAGGTCCGTATATTGCTGACGTCGAACGATGTTCTCCACGCATGGTGGGTTCCCGACCTCGCGATCAAGAAGGACGCCGTACCCGGCATCGTCAACGAATCCTGGTTTCGCGCCGAAGAGGTCGGTACCTATCGTGGCCAGTGCGCCGAACTCTGCGGCAAGGACCACGGCTACATGCCGGTCGTTGTCGAAGTCGTGGAGCCTGCGGCGTACCAGGCCTGGGTCGACACCCGCAAGGACGGCGACGCGAAGCTCGCCAGCGCACAGTAAAGAATTGGAGTAGAGCAAATGACGACCACGACCGTTGACGGGCACGCCGCGGACCACCACGACGCGCATGAGGATCACGGGCCGCCGAAGGGCCTCAAGCGCTGGCTGTTCTCGACCAACCACAAGGACATCGGCACGATGTACCTTGTCTTCAGCCTCATCATGTTCTTCATCGGCGGCGCCATGGCCATGGTGATCCGCTCCGAGCTCGCCGTACCGGGACTGCAGTTCGTGCACCCCGAGTTCTTCAACTCGATGACGACGATGCACGCGCTGATCATGGTGTTCGGCGCCGTCATGCCGGCCTTCGTCGGCCTCGCCAACTGGATGATCCCGCTCATGATCGGCGCGCCCGACATGGCGCTGCCGCGCATGAACAACTGGTCGTTCTGGATCCTGCCCGTCGCGTTCGGCATCCTGCTGTCGACGCTGCTCATGCCGGGCGGCGCGCCCGCCAGCGGCTGGACGATGTATCCACCCCTCGTCCTGCAGACCGGCGATGCGTTCCCGTTCCTGATCTTCTCGGTGCACCTCATGGGCATCAGCTCGATCATGGGCGCGATCAACGTCATCGTCACGATCATCAACATGCGCGCGCCGGACATGACGCTCCTGAAGATGCCGATGTTCGTCTGGATGTGGCTGATCACGGCCTACCTGCTGATCGCGGTCATGCCCGTACTGGCCGGTGCCGTCACGATGCTGCTGACGGACCAGTTCTTCGGCACGAGCTTCTTCCTCGCGGCCGGCGGCGGCGACCCCGTCATGTTCCAGCACATTTTCTGGTTCTTCGGCCACCCCGAGGTGTACATCATGATCCTGCCGGCCTTCGGCGTCGTGTCGGAGATCATCCCGACGTTTTCGCGCAAGAAGCTGTTCGGCCACGATTCGATGGTCTACGCCGGCTCGTCGATCGCGTTCCTGTCGTTCATCGTCTGGGCGCACCACATGTTCACGGTCGGCATGCCGCTCACCGGGCAGATGTTCTTCATGTTCGCGACGATGCTGATTGCGGTCCCGACCGGCGTCAAGGTCTTCAACTGGGTCGCCACGATGTGGCGCGGCGCAATGACGTTCGAGACACCGATGCTGTTCTCGCTCGCCTTCGTGTTCCTGTTCACGATCGGCGGCTTCTCGGGCCTGATGCTCGCGATCGCACCGGCCGACATCCAGTACCACGACACCTACTTCGTCGTGGCGCACTTCCACTACGTGCTCGTGCCGGGTTCGATCTTCGCGATCATGGCCGGCGCCTATTACTGGCTGCCGAAATGGACCGGTTACTACTACAGCGAGAAGCTCGGCAAGACGCACTTCTGGTTGTCGACGATCTTCGTCAACGTGACGTTCTTCCCGCAGCACTTCCTGGGGCTGGCCGGCATGCCGCGCCGCATCCCGGACTACTCGACGCAGTTCGCGGACTTCAACCTCGTCTCGAGCATCGGCGCCTTCGGGTTCGGCCTCTCGCAGCTGATCTTCGTGCTCGTGCTGCTGACGGCGAAAAAGGGCGCCAAGGCCGACGACCGCGTCTGGGAAGGTGCGCACGGCCTCGAATGGACCGTGCCGTCGCCGGCACCGTGGCACACCTTCACGACGCCGCCCAAAGCCCGCATCGCGAACGAGGCCTTCGAATAGAACATGGACGAACTGGAGCGCAAAAGGAACATTCGCCGCACCGCGATACTCGTTGCGGCGGTCGCGCTCGCTTTCTACCTGGGGTTCATCCTGCTTGGCGTGATGCGTGCCTGATATGAACGACGATCCGCAAAAACAGTCGAACCGCAAGCTCGTCCGGTCGCTGCTGCTCGTCGTGATCGGTGCGTTCGGGTTCGGCTACGCACTCGTGCCGCTCTACGACGTGTTTTGCGAGATCACGGGGTTCGGCGGCCGCACCAACACCGAGGCCGTGACCGTTGCCGAAGCGCCGGATCTCGACCGTGAGATTCGCATAGAGTTCGTGACGACCGTCAATTCCTACGCGCCGTTCGAATTCGAGGCCGATGCCGACAGCATGACCGTGCACCCCGGCAAGATGTACTTCGCCACGTTCACGGCCACCAACCTGACCGAAGACGGCAAGGTCGCACAGGCCGTGCCGAGCGTCGCGCCGGCTGCGGCGGCCGAGCATTTCGTCAAGATCGAGTGCTTCTGCTTCAACAATCAGGCGTTCGCGGCCAATGAAGAGAAGGCCATGCCGCTGCAATTCATCGTCGATCCGGACCTGCCGGAATACGTCGACACGATTACCCTGCAATACACGTTCTTCGACACCGCGCGCGTGGCGTCGAGCAACTGAACAACCAGTATCAGAGAAACGACATGACGACTCACACTGACGAACATTACTACGTCCCGCACGGCAGCCACTGGCCGGCCGTCGGCTCTCTCGGCCTGCTGTTCCTGATGGTCGGCGTTTCGAGCTGGCTGAACGGTGCCGACTTCGGTTTTTACGTCATGCTAACCGGCCTCGCCGTCATCGTCTTCATGATTACGGGCTGGTTTGCGACGGTCATCGGCGAGAGCGAGGGCGGCCTGTACAACGCCCAGGTCGACAAGTCGTTCCGCCAGGGGATGTTCTGGTTCATTTTTTCGGAAGTCATGTTTTTCGCCGCGTTTTTCGGCGCGCTGTTCTACGCCCGCAACATGTCGATACCGTGGCTCGGCGGCGCGAGCAACAACTTCTTCACGAACCTGCTGCTCTGGGAAGGTTACGAGAGCACCTGGCCGACCAACGGGCCGGGCGGCGTCGGCGGTGAGTACAAGGCCATGGGGCCGTTCGGCCTGCCGCTGATCAACACGGCGCTGCTGCTGACGTCTTCGATCACGGTCACGATCGCGCACCACGCGTTGATCGCCGGTAAGCGCGCGCAGCTCAGCATCTTCCTGGCCGCAACCTTCATACTCGGATTCGTCTTCGTCTATCTGCAAGGCGTCGAGTACATCCATGCCTACCAGGACCTGAACCTGAAGCTGACGTCCGGCATCTACGGCTCGACGTTCTTCATGCTGACCGGCTTCCACGGCATGCACGTGACGATCGGCGCGATCATGCTGACGATCATCTTCTTCCGCGTGCTGAAAGGGCACTTCACGCGGGACAAGCACTTCGCGTTCGAGGCCGTCGCGTGGTACTGGCACTTCGTCGACGTCGTCTGGATCGGCCTGTACGTGTTCGTCTACTGGATGTAGCGACTCGGGCGGGCGATGGAACGCCCGCTGTACAACCGGTTGTGGAAATAGCGCGCAGCGAAGCGAGCCATTCCATAACCGGTTGTACGGCGGGCTTTATTCTGTCTGTAACCACCCCATCAGGTAGGAGAATACGAGGAAGGCAATCAGGACGGCCGACAGCGCCACGCGAATCTGCAGCGCGCGCAACATCTTCGGCGAATCCGCATCCTCGCGTCGCAGGTAGAATAGGCCCGTACCGAGGCTGATCACGATCGCGGCCAGAAGCACGTACACGACGTATTTCATGACATCTCCATTCGGCTGAGCAGTATAGCGTGAACACCGAAGCGAAAAAGAAACTGCCCTCGTGGCTGCCGCTCGTGGTCGGCGGCTTGCTCGTCGCGCAGTTCGCCGGCCTCGGCGCGTGGCAAATCAGCCGCGGGCTCGAGAAACGCATCGACGAGCAGATGTTCCGCGACGAGACCGGCTTCTCCGCCTGGCACAACGGCATGGAAGTCCGTCCCTACCAGCGCCTCAGCGCGACCGGCCGGTACGACAACGATCGCCAGATCCTGCTCGAGAACATCATCGTCAACAGCCGTTACGGCTTCTATGTCATCACGCCGCTCATCGGCTTCGACGACGACCCCGTGCTGCTGGTCAATCGCGGCTGGATCGAGAAACCGGCCGGCGGGTCCCTCGATACCGCGCGCCTCGACGTGCCGGGCGGTCACGTCACCGTGCGCGGCCGAGCCGGTTCGCTGCCGCGCGCCGGCATGAAAATGGGTGAGGCGTTCAAGCCCGGCGACGACTGGCCGAAAGCCGCCGTATACCCGTCGCTCGAAGATGTCGCCGCCGCGCTCGGCCATGACGTTCAGCCGTTCATAATGCTCATGGATCACGAAGAAGACCACGGTTTCCTTCGTCACTGGGTCCCGACCGAATTCGGGCCCGGCAAGCACTTCGGGTATGCCCTGCAGTGGTTTGCCATGGGCGCCGTGCTGTCGGGCCTGCTCATCTGGAACTACCGCAAGAAGCGATTCAAGTAATGGCTGCAACCTCGCAAGGCAAGGGGCGCCTGCAACTGCTCCTGATCGCCGCCGTGTTTCTCGGCCCGCTCGCGCTGGCCGCGTGGCTGTATTTTTCGGGCCAGCACCTCGCACCCGAGGGACGCACCAACGCCGGCGAGCTGTTGCAGCCGATCGTCAATCTCGCGGATGCCGTGCCGGACTCGCCGCTGCACGCTGCCGCGGACGGTCGCTGGGCGCTGCTGTACGCCAATTCCGGAACCTGCGACGAAGCCTGCCGCTTCTCCTTATATACGCTGCGCCAGGCCCGGCTGATGCTCGGCAACGACATGGACCGCCTGGTCAGGGTTTTCTTGCACGGCGACAGCCCGACCGATACCCTCTCCCTGGCCGGTGAACACAAGGGCCTGATTACCCTGCAGGACGGCAGGCTCGACGCGCTGCTGAAAAACAAGAAGCCCGGGGACCTCGCCGGAGGCGGCTATTACCTGGTCGACCCGCTCGGGAATCTCGTCATGTATTTCCATCCGGACATCGACCCCCACGCCATGGTCGAGGACATCGAGCATCTGCTGGAGCTGTCCCGGATTGGCTAGACCGAGACCGTTGTGAACACGCGAGTAGATTCCTACACCGACTGGCGCGACTACTACGAGCTGACCAAGCCTCGCGTCGTCATGCTGATCGTGTTCACGGCGATCGTCGGCATGTTCCTCTCGGTGCCGGGCTGGCCGGGCGCACTGCCGCTGATCTTCGGCACACTCGGTATCGGCCTGGCATCGTCGTCGGCCGCAGTCTACAACCACGTGCTCGATGCGCGCATCGACATCCAGATGATGCGCACGCGCGGTCGCCCGCTGCCGCAGGGCAAGCTGACCGCGAAGTCGGCGCTCGCGTTCGCGACGATCCTGTGCATCATCTCGATGCTGATACTCACGTTTCTCGTCAACCCGCTGACCGCGATCCTGACGTTCGTGTCCCTGATTGGCTATGCCGTGATCTACACGGCGTGGCTCAAGCGCGCGACGCCGCAGAACATCGTGATCGGCGGAGCGGCGGGCGCGGCGCCGCCGATCCTCGGCTGGACCGCCGTGACCAACGAGGTCCAGACCGGCGCGCTGCTGATGTTCCTGATCGTGTTCGTCTGGACGCCGCCGCATTTCTGGGCGCTCGCGATTGCTCGCAAGGACGAATACGCCAAGGTCGACATTCCGATGCTGCCCGTGACGCACGGCGAAGCGTACACGCGGCTGAACATCCTGCTGTACACGATCCTGCTGGTGCTCGTCACGGTCCTGCCTTATCTGATCGGCATGAGCGGTCTCATCTACCTGGCAACGGCGATCGTCCTCGGCGGCATCTTCCTGCACCACGCGATTCGCATGTACCGCGTGCCCGACGACGTGGAAATGCCGATGAAGACATTCAGGTTCTCCATCAGCTATCTCGGTTACCTGTTTGCGGCATTGCTCGTCGATCATTACCTCAAGTTCCAGCTCATCCTCTAGGAGCAAGACACATGACGGACAAACCGGCACTCGAGTGGCCCGCCTGGGTCCTGATCCTCGATTTGGTCGGCACGGTACTCGTCGGGTTCGGCATTTACGCGCAGGTCGCCTCCGGCCCATTGATTCTTTCCGACGTCATCGACCTGCGGGCGCTCGCGGTGCCGATGATCCTGATCGGCGCGCTGCTCGTGATGCCGCTCGTCGTCATGACAATCACGCAAATCCGCTCGCGGCAATAAAAGTGCCAAACCGGTCCGCGCCAGCCGCCGCGAAGCCGTATTAGACTCGGCTGGGTATGAGCAGTGAAGCCAACAAGCAGGCGTTCGAAACCCTGGTCAGGCCCCACTTCGACCGGCTGTTCCGGCTGGCGTTTCGCCTGACCGGCCGCAAGGCCGAGGCCGAGGACCTGTTCCAGGAACTGCTGATCAAGGCCTTTGGCAAGCTCGACGACCTCGTAGCCATCGAGGAGCCCGGTTCATGGCTGTCGCGCGTTATGTACAACCTGTTCATCGACGAGCGTCGCCGTTTCCAGCGCCGGCGCATGCACCTCGTCGACGAGGGTTTCCTGCCCGGTGACGGCCTTGCGGGGTTCGCCGGTGACGACGACCCGGCGCACGACCACGAGCGCTTCGAATTGCTCAGGATGCTCGACCAGGCGCTCTCTCAACTCAGCGAAGAGCACCGCATCATCGTTCTTCTGCACGATACCGAAGGCTACAAAATGGCGGAAATCGAGGATCTCATGGGCATCCCGCTCGGCACCGTCAAGTCGCGCCTGCACCGCGCCCGGGCACGGCTCCGGGACATCCTCAGCGACGGAACCTTTTCCTGACCTGCAGCGTGTAAAGGATCAGACAGGATACGAACATGCATTCCAGTGATACCGACAAGCAGGATCAGGAGCTCCTGGCGCTGTTGCGGGACTACCCGGCGGCCGAGCCGGATGCCGCCTTCTACGACCAGGCACTGGTCCGCGCGACCCACGAGGGGACGCGTCGCCAGCGTAACCGCTGGCTGCTGACGGGAGTCGCGTCGACCCTCGCAGCAGGCGTCGTCCTGTGGCTGATCGGCGGTTTTTTCCTGGCGGCACCGAACCTGCCCGAGGCAGAAGCACCGATTCCGGGCGTCGCGATGACCCTCGAGACGCCACGCACGATCAATCTCGTCTTCGCCTCGAAGACCGCGCTCGACGGCGCGACGCTGACCGTGATGCTGCCCGAGGGCATCGAGTTGGCCGGCTTCCCGGGACAGCGTGAGATCACGTGGAAAACCAGCCTCGTCGAAGGCCGCAACCTGTTACCGCTCGAGCTCGTCGCGCTGACCCCGGTCGGCGGCGAGGTGCTCGCCCGCCTTGAACACGACAATCGTAAACGGTCCTTCCGCCTGCGCGTGGAAGTGAGCTGACGGAGTAGCCTGATGAAACAAATAAGTCTTTTTATTGCGGTCCTCGTGCTGACCCTGCTGGCATTCTCGCCGGACGTGGTGCGCGCGGATGACGACGACATGGACGATCTCGACGTGACGATGATCGTGCTCGACGACGAGGACGACCTCGACGACGCCATCGCCGAGATGGACGGTCCCGACGACGACGACGTCAGGGACGAGGACTGGGAGGACGACGAAGGACCGGACGACGACACCGAGGACGAGTCGGGCAACGACGACGGCACCGAGGACGAGTCCGAAGAAAATGACGAGTCTGACGAGGACTTCGAGGACGAGCGTGACGACGAGTTCGAACACGACGAGGAAGAAGAGCCCGAAGACGAGATGGAAGACGAGGACGACTTCGAAGAAGGCGAAGACGTCGACGAAGACGAATTCGACGAGCCCGAAGAAGAAGACGAGCCCGAGGAAGGCGGGTCGCCGTCGGACGACGTCTAGATCGACAAACGCCGGATTATCCGGCCAGATCCCCCCGATTGGAGCACTTTCGGGGGGATTTTTTTGCGCCACGTCATAGTTTCGGCCGTCGATTTGCAGTTACCCTTCCATCTGACATAACGCTTGGCAGCCGCACCTGATGCAGAACCGGACCCTCAATCTCGCGCTGATCGGCCTCGTCGCCGTGTTGGCCACGTTCGCCCCGGCCGCGCCGGCGCGCGCAATGACTGCCGAGCAGTATTTCGCCGACGGCAACCGGCTGTTCCGGGACGACCTTTACTGGGCGGCGCTGCTACGCTACAGCCAGGCGGCGGAGCAGGGCATGAATACGCCGCTCCTGCATTACAACACGGGCATCGCCCACTATCGCGCCGGTCAGCACGTCCGCGCGCGCGATTCGCTGCAAAAAGCCGTCAATGACCCGACCCTGCGCATCGCGACGCAGTACAACCTAGGTCTGAACGCGTGGGACCTCGGCAACAAAGAAGAGGCCTTAAGCTGGTTCCGCCTCGTGCGCGACCAGGAGGAGAACCGGAAGCTGCAGAAGTTCGCCGTCGTCGCGATTGCGCGCATCCGCATACAAAGCGAGAAGAAGACGGACTACGAGGTCCTCGTCGAGGAACGCGAAAAGCGTCGCGAGTTCACCGAACTCGAGTTGCGCGCACGCGTCGGTTACGGCTCCGACGACAATGCCTTTCGTTCACCGGACCAGCCCTATATAGACCTGTCGAACCCGAACGCGCCGATCGTCGTCCCGGTCGTGCAAAGTGGCGCATTCGTGCCTGTCCGCCTGTCGGCCAAGTACACGATCAACAGCCTGCCGTTCGAGGGTTTCTACGGTGCGTACCGGCTCGTCGGCCGTTACTACCTGGACGAGGAGCTCGAGAACGCCAACGAGTACCTGCACGAGCTCAGTTTCGGCAGCGAGTACGAGCGCGAGGACGAAGACAAAAACCGCGAACGCCGCGTGCGCAGCGCGTTCAAGGTCGCGCAGAAGCAGGAGGTCTACTACGACCCCGACGACGGCGGCTCGCGCGACATCGGCGGCGTGAATGTCGACGATCGCATGAACTACCTGCGTTACGGACCGGAATTGTCGGCCCGCCAGTCGGGCGAGCGGCTCTCGCTCGGGCTCCACGTCAAGGGGCAGCTCTGGAACTACGACGAGATCGACGCCTTGCCCGAGTATGACCACGATTATTTTCTCGTCCGCCTCTACGGCCAGTACAAGTTTTCGAGCACGTCGCTGCTGCGCCTGACAGCCAACGCCTACAGTCGCCGCTACGGCGACCGGCCGGCCTTCGACCTCGACGGCCAGCAGCGTATCGGCAACCCCACGATTCGCTACGACTACCTGTCGCTGAGCCTGCGCGCGCGCCAGCGCATCACCGATTCGATGTGGTTCGGATTCGACGTCGAGCGTACCGAACGCAAGGACCAGCATGTCGGCTACAACGATTACACGCGCGACAGCTTCGGCTTCGAGTTCCACTGGATACCGAACGCCCGTTTCGATCTGGAGGCAAACGGCTTTTATCGGCTCTACGATTACCCGAATGCGTTTGCGTTCCACAATCCGATTGCGGGCAGCAAGACCCAGGAGTCCCTGGACACGCGCGTGCTCGCATCGTTCCGCATGTCGCGTCACCTCAGCCTCGTGGGAGAGGTACGCTTCAGGGAAGTCGTCTCCAACGACATCCGCATTCAATACGAACGAACCCAGTACGCTCTCGGCATCCGCTGGGAGCAGTAATGAGGTAAACTCTCGCGCTTTCCATTCCCTGGCCGGGACCCCTGAAGAAAGCGCCGGATGGACGTCACCCCGATCCTCGAAAACCTCAATGACGCGCAGCGTGAGGCCGTCACGGCCCGCGCGCAGCCGACGCTG
This sequence comes from Woeseiaceae bacterium, assembly GCA_041616535.1. Classification (GTDB taxonomy): domain Bacteria; phylum Pseudomonadota; class Gammaproteobacteria; order Steroidobacterales; family Woeseiaceae; genus UBA1847. The sequence goes on from JBFJQO010000004.1 coordinate 12,586, forward strand.
GTCATCGCCGGTGCGGGCAGCGGCAAGACGCGCGTCCTCGTGCATCGCGCGGCATGGCTCATCGACGTCGAACACGTCTCGCCACATGCGCTGCTGGCAGTAACCTTCACCAACAAGGCCGCGGCCGAGATGCGCTCGCGCATCGAGTCGCTGCTCGACGTGCCCGTGCAGCATCTGTGGATCGGGACCTTCCATGGCCTGGCCCACCGCATGCTGCGGCGCCACTGGCGCGAGGCCAATGTTCCGCAGAACTTCCAGATCATCGATTCGGATGACCAGCTGCGCCTGATTAAGCGCCTCGTCAAGAACCTCGAACTCGACGACGGCCGCTGGGTGCCGAAGGAGATCCAGTGGTTCATCAATGCGCAAAAGGACGAGGGGCTGCGCCCGCAGCACCTCGACGACGAGCGTGACCCGAACCGGCGGCAGATGATATCGCTGTACGCCGCTTACGAAGAGGTCTGCCAGCGCGGCGGGCTCGTCGATTTCGCCGAACTGCTGTTGCGCGCGCACGAGTTGTTGCGCGACAACGCGGAATTACTCGCGCACTACCGGCGACGTTTCGAGCACCTGCTCGTCGACGAATTCCAGGATACGAACGCGATCCAGTACGCCTGGCTGCGGCTGTTGGCCGGCGGTGACGGCGTGCCTTTCGTCGTCGGCGACGACGACCAGTCGATCTACCGCTGGCGCGGCGCACGCGTCGAGCATATCCACCAGTTTCAAAAAGACTTCCCGGGCACGCGGGTCGTCAAGCTCGAGCAGAACTACCGGTCGACCGCGACAATTCTCAACGCGGCGAATGCCGTCATCGCCAACAACGCCTCGCGTCTTGGCAAGAACCTATGGACCGACGGCGGCGAGGGCGAGGCCATCCGCGTCTATTCGGCTTACAACGAACGCGACGAGGCCGACTTCGTCATCGCCCGGCTGCGCGACTGGATCGACCACGGCAACCTGCGCGCCGACGCGGCGATCCTGTACCGCTCGAACGCGCAGTCGCGGGTCCTCGAGGAAGGCCTCATCAATGCCGGTATTCCTTACCGCGTCTATGGCGGCCTGCGATTCTTCGAGCGCATGGAGATCAAGGATGCGCTCGCCTACCTGCGCCTGATCGCGCACCGCGACGACGACAGCGCCTTCGAGCGCGTCGTCAACAAGCCGACGCGCGGCATCGGCGCACGCACGCTCGACCTCATTCGGCACTACGCTCGCGCCAACGCCTGCCCGATGTGGCGCGCGGCGGGTGCGATCGCCTCCGACGACCTGCACGGCCGCGCGGCCAACGCCGTCGCCGCGTTCATGTCGCTCATCGAGCGGCTCGACCGCGAAACAAAGGGCCTCGAGTTGCACGACCGGGTCGACCACGTCATTTACCAGAGCGGCCTCATCGACTTCTTCAAGAAAGACAAGGGCGAGAAGGGCGAAACACGCGTCGAGAACCTCGAGGAACTCGTCAGTGCCGCGAAAAGCTTTACACCGGATCCCGCCAACGAGATGACGCCGCTCGACGAATTCCTGTCGCATGCCGCCCTCGAGGCCGGCGAAGGCCAGGCCGATGCGTGGGAAGACTGCGTACAGCTCATGACGATGCACTCGGCCAAGGGCCTCGAGTTTCCGCTCGTGTTCCTGTCGGGCATGGAGGACGGCCTGTTCCCGCACCAGCGCTCGATCGCCGATCCACAGGGCCTCGAGGAAGAGCGCCGCCTGTGCTATGTGGGCATTACGCGAGCCATGCAGACACTGTACGTCACTTACGCCGAGCAGCGTCGCCTGCACGGCATGGACAGCTTTTCGCAACCGTCACGCTTCATCGCCGAGATCCCCGACGAACACATCGAGGAGGTACGGCCGCGCGTCCAGGTCTCGCGCCCGATGCATGCGCAGCGGACCTCGCGTCGCCGGCCATCGTCGGTGACGCCCGGCGGCGAACTTGGCATTCGCCTCGGCCAGCGCGTGCGTCACAAGAAATTCGGGGACGGCGTCATTCTCAATTGCGAAGGCCAGGGCGCGCACGCCCGCGTCGAAGTCAATTTCGAGAGCGCCGGCACGAAGTGGCTCGTGCTGAGTTATGCCAACCTGGACCTGATGTAGCTTCGGTCCTGTGAGACCGGGCCACTATCTGTTGTAAACTTCGCGGCATGAAAATACTCATTCTCGGCGCAGGGCAGGTTGGATCGTCCGCGGCCTATCATCTGTCCCGCGAAGAGGCCAATGAAGTCACGGTCGTCGACGTGCGGCCGGATGTGCTTCGCGAGCTTCAGGACCGGCTGGACATTCGAACCGTCGTCGGTCACGCCGCCTATCCCGAAGTCCTCGAGCGCGCCGGTGCCGCCGACGCCGACATCGTCGTGGCGCTGACCGATTCCGACGAGACCAACATGGTTGCATGCCAGGTCGCGTACACGCAGTTCCGCACGCCGACGAAGATCGCACGCATTCGTTCCGCCGAGTACATGAACGCGAACAAGCTGTTCACGCAGGACGCGATCCCGATCGACGTGCGTATCAGCCCGGAGCAGCTCGTCTGCACGTTCGTCGAGCAGCTCATTCTCTATCCCGGGTCGACCCAGGTGCTCGATTTCGCCGAGGGCCGCGTGCGCCTCGTCGGCGTCAAGGCCGACCGCGACGGCCTGCTCGTCGGCCAGCGGATCGCGACCCTGAAGGAACACATTCCGAATACCGAGGGCCGCATCGCCGCCATTTATCGCCAGGGCAACGCGATGCTGCCCGACGGCGATACCGTGATCCAGGAAGGCGACGAGGTCTTCTTCATCGCCGACCGCAAGGACATTCGTGTCTTCATGAGCGAAATGCGCCGCCTCGAAGACCCGGTACGGCGCGTCGCCATCGCGGGCGGCGGCAATATCGGCGTGCGACTCGCGCTCGCACTCGAGCAGACCAACCAGGTCAAGATCATCGAACGCGACCCGGGGCGCGCCCGCTTCATCTCCGAGCAGCTCAACAAGGCGATCGTGCTGGTCGGCGACGCCGCCGACGAGGAATTGCTGCTCGAGGAAAACATCGACAACGTCGACGTATTCTGCGCACTGACCAACTCCGAAGAGGCGAATATCCTGAGCTCGATGCTCGCGAAACGACTCGGCGCGCATAAGGTGATGGCGCTGATCAATCGCGCCTCGTACGTCGACCTCGTCGAAGCGGGCAGCATCGATATCGCGATCTCGCCGCAACAGGTGACGATCGGCTCGCTGCTCGCCCATGTGCGCCGCGGCGACGTCGTCAAGGTTCATTCGCTGCGGCGCGGCGCGGCCGAGGCCATGGAAGCCATCGCGCATGGCAACGCCGACAATTCCAAGGTCGTCGGCCGCGCCATCGAGGATATTGCGTTGCCCAAGGGCACGGCAATTGTTGCTATCGTCCGCGACGACAAAACGATCATCGCGCACCACGACACGGTCATCGAATCCGACGATCACGTTATCCTGTTCATGACGGACCGGCGCAAGATCGAGCGCCTGGAAAGCCTGTTCCAGGTCGGCGTCTCCTTCGTATGAGCGGCGGCGGGACGCAATGAACTGGTCCGTCGTACAGCGCATCCTCGGCCTCCTGTTGATGATGTTCAGCCTGACGATGCTGCCGCCCATCCTGTTCAGCCTCTATTACAACGACCAGTCCTGGCTGCCGTTCGTCGAGGGCTTCGCCATCGTCTTCGCGGCCGGCTTCCTGTTCTGGCTCCCGGTGCACCGCTCCAAGAAGGACCTCAGGCTGCGCGACGGCTTCCTCGTCGTCGCGGCCTTCTGGACTGTGCTCGGCACGGCGGGCGCTGCGCCCCTGTACCTCGCGGACGCGCTCTCGTTGTCGTTCACCGACGCCGTGTTCGAGTCGATATCCGGGCTCACGACGACGGGTGCCACCGTGCTCACGGGGCTCGACAACCTGCCGCTGTCGATCCTCTACTACCGCCAGCAACTGCAGTGGCTCGGCGGCATGGGCATCATCGTTCTCGCCGTCGCCGTGCTGCCGATGCTCGGCGTCGGCGGCATGCAGCTCTATCGCGCCGAAACGCCCGGCCCGGTCAAGGACACGAAGCTAACGCCACGCATCACCGAGACGGCCAAGGCGCTCTGGTACGTCTATCTCGCGTTCACGATCACGTGCATGCTCGGCTACCGCATCGCCGGCATGGGCTGGTTCGATGCACTGTGCCACGCGTTCTCGACGGTCGCCATCGGCGGTTTCTCGACGCACGACTCTAGCATCGCCTACTTTGACAGCGCTTTCGTCGATTACGTCGCGGTCCTCTTCATGTTCCTGGCCGGCATCAACTTCTCGCTGCACTTTTTCGCGTGGCGACATGTGTCCGTCAAGCATTACTTCACGGACCCGGAGTTCCGTGCCTACACCATGATCCTGGCCGCGCTGTCGACAATCGTCATCGGGTCGCTTTACTATTACCGCGGTTTCGACGACCCGTACCAGACCTTCCTCGACGGCCTGTTCCAGTCCGTGTCGATCGGGACCACGACCGGGTTCACGACGGACAGTTTTTCGTTCTGGCCGGCTGCACTGCCGGTGCTGCTGATATTCGCGAGCTTCATCGGTGGCTCGGCCGGTTCGACGGCCGGCGGCATCAAGGTGATCCGGTGGCTGCTCGTCTACAAACAGGGCGTGCGCGAGATCGCACGGCTCGTGCATCCCAGCGCTGAGATCCCGGTCAAGCTCGGTCCGAAAGCGGTGCCGTCCCGCGTCGTCGAAGCCGTGTGGGGGTTTTTCTCCGTGTACATCATCGTTTTCGGCGTGATGCTGCTCGCGATGATGTCCACCGGGCTGGACCAGGTGACCGCGTTCTCCGCGGTTGCGGCGACTCTGAACAACCTCGGCCCCGGTCTCGGCGACGTGTCGTCCGGGTTTATGTACGTCAGCGACCCGGCCAAGTGGGTTGCCGTCATCGGCATGCTCCTCGGGCGCCTCGAAATCTTCACGTTACTCGTCCTGATTACGCCGACGTTCTGGCGTACCTGAATGCTCGACCGCATCAGCACCACGGTCGGCAGGGCGGCGTCGTGGCTGACCCTGTTGATGGTGATCGTGACTTTTGTCGTCGTCGTCATGCGCTATGTGTTCGACGCGGGCTTCATCTGGTTGCAGGAGTCGGTCGTGTGGATGCACGCCATGGTGTTCATGCTCGGCGCGGCGTACACGTTGCGCGACGAAGAGCACGTTCGCGTCGATGTGTTCTACCGGGCGATGAGCGAGCGTCGCAAAGCCTGGGTCGACCTCGCGGGCGTGCTGTTGTTCCTGCTGCCGGTCTGCTCTTTCCTGGCCTGGAAATCCTCCGATTTCGTCGTCCAGTCCTGGAGCCTCCGCGAATCCTCGCGTGAACCGGGTGGCCTCCCATACCCGTTCATCCCACTGTTGAAATCGGTGTTGCTGCTGATGCCGATCGCGGTCGCGCTGCAGGGCGTATCGATGCTGCTGAAGGCGCTGCGCGCGATTCGGGGACATTGAACATGGAGTGGGTCGCGGGGCTGCTGTTCGTCACGGTGATTCTCGTGTTGCTGGCCGGCTTCCCGGTGGCGCTCACGCTGGGCGGCACCGCGCTGATTTTCGCGGGCGCCGGCATCATCGGCGGCGGCTTCAACGAGGCCTTGTTGCTGGGCTTGCCCAATCGCATGTACGGCATCATGTGGAACGAGACGCTCGTGGCGGTCCCGCTGTTCGTCTTCATGGGCGTGACGCTCGAACGTGCGCGCATCGCCGAAGAACTGCTCGAAACGCTGAGCGGCCTGTTCGGCTCGCTGCGCGGCGGTCTCGGTGTCTCCGTGACGCTGGTCGGAATGCTGCTCGCGGCAAGCACGGGCATCGTCGGCGCCACCGTGGTGACGATGGGGCTGCTGTCGCTTCCGACCATGCTGAAGCGCGGCTATGCGCCCGAAGTGGCCGCGGGCACGATCTGTGCATCGGGGACGCTGGGGCAGATCATCCCGCCGTCGATCATTCTCGTCATGCTCGGCGACGTCATGACGACGGCCTACCAGCAAGCCCAGCTCGAGATGGGCGTGTTCTCGCCGAAGACGGTCTCGGTCGGCGACCTGTTCGCCGGGGCATTGATCCCGGGCCTGCTGCTCGTGCTGCTGTACATCGCCTACATCGTGGCCGTCGCCCTGGTCCGCCCGCAGTCGATGCCGGCGCACGGACCCGGTGCGCATGACGCGGTGTCGTTCCCCAAGGTGCTGCGCGCGCTGGCGCCGCCGCTGCTCCTGATCCTCGCTGTGCTGGGGTCGATCCTGAAGGGGCTCGCGACGCCGACCGAGGCGGCCGGCGTCGGCGGCATGGGCGCGCTGGTTCTCGCGCTGTCTCGCCGCGAACTCGACCTCGCGCGCCTTAAAGAGATCATGCGCACGACGCTGAAGATCAGCAGCATGGTTTTCCTGATCCTGATCGGCGCGTCGATCTTCTCGCTCGTATTCCGGGGCTACGGCGGTGACGACGGGGTCCGCACGATTCTCGAGGCGCTGCCCGGAGGGGTCGTCGGCGCCGTCATCGTCGTCATGCTCGTCATGTTCCTGTTGGGCTTCGTGCTCGACTTCATCGAGATCACGTTCGTTGTCGTGCCGATCGTGGGTCCCGTATTGCTCGCGATGGGCCTCGACCCGGTCTGGCTCGGCATCATGATCGCCATCAACCTGCAGACCTCGTTCCTGACGCCGCCGTTCGGCTTTGCGCTGTTCTACCTGCGGGGCGTCGCGCCGCCGGCGATCACGACCGCGCAGATCTATCGCGGCGCCATTCCGTTCGTCGCCATCCAGTTGTTCGCGCTGCTGCTGATCGCGGCATTTCCGGGCCTCGTCACCTGGCTGCCCGACAGGATCTACGGCTCGTGAAAATCGTCGCAGGAAGCCGCGCGGCCCAGTCAGCCGCGCGCTGAGGATCAGTTGCAACTCGCCCGCACGGCAGTATCGAGTTTCGCGACGAGCTCATCGACGTGAGCGTCGGTGAAGATGTATGGCGGCGCGAGCAATACGTGGTCGCCGCTGCGGCCGTCGATCGTGCCGCCCATGCCGTAGATCATGAGCCCTTCCTGCATCGCGGCTTTCTGCACGCGGTTGTGGGTCCTCTCGGCCGGGTCGAGCGGTTCCTTCGTCGTTTTGTTCTTCACGAATTCGATGCCGATGAACAGCCCGCGGCCGCGAATGTCGCCGACGTTCGGATGATCGCCGAGCGCAGCCGCGAGCTCTTGCCTCAGTGTCGTGCCGCGCTTGCGCACGTTATCGAGCAAGTTTTCCGATTCGATCGTGGTCAACGTAGCGAGCGAGGCGGCGACGGCCGTGGCGTGACCCATGAACGTATGGCCGTGCTGGAAGAAACCACTGCCCACACGGATGGCATCGATAATCGCATCCGTGCAGAGCAATGCGCCGACGGGCTGGTAACCCGCGGCGAGGCCTTTAGCCATCGTGACGATGTCGGGCAGGATGCCTTCCTGTTCGTAGGCCATGAGCGTCCCGGTGCGGCCCGTGCCGCACATCACCTCGTCGAGGATCAGGTGGATGCCGTAGGTGTCGCAGATGTCGCGGATGCGCCGGAAATAGCCCGGTACCGGGGGCACGGCACCGGCCGTGGCGCCGACGACCGTCTCGGCCACGAAGGCCGCCACGTTGCCGGGGCCGAGCTCCTGCAGCTTGGCCTCGAGCTCGTCTGCGACGCGCCGGCCGTAGGCCTCCTGTGATTCATCGTCGCGGCGGTCGTGGTACTCGAAGCACGGTGCGATGTGGTGTCCGGGCACCATCAACGCCGCGAAGTTCGCACGGCGCCAGGCGTTACCGCCAACGGCAAGCGCGCCGAGCGTATTGCCGTGATAACTCTGGCGGCGGGCAACGAACAGGTGGCGGTCCGGTTCGCCGATCTCGACGAAGTACTGTCGCGACAATTTGAGGGCGGCCTCGATCGTTTCGGATCCGCCGCTCAGCAGCAGCACGCGACCCATACCGGGCGCGTAACCGACGAGTTTGTCGGCCAGTTCTTCCATGACGTCGGTCGTGAAGAACGAGGTATGGGCGTAGGGCAGCGTCGCGGCCTGTTTGCGAATGGCATCGACGACCGCGGCATGGCTGTGGCCGAGGCAGGAGACGGCCGCCCCGCCGCAACCGTCGAGATATCTCCGGCCGTCGGCATCGACCAGGTAGACGCCGTCGCCGCGCGCGGCCCGTGCTGGACTCTGTAACAGGCTTCTGTGAAGTACATGTTCCATGGTTATGCTCCGGTGGCATCACCAGTATGCGCTGACTCTCGAGAGCTGTTTCTCCGCTTCCTGCGCAATCTTGACGGCGTCGCCTCCCTTCTTGGCGACGAGCAGGGTGACGAGCGTCTGCACGACCGCGAGCGCACCCGTGAACGAGTGATAAAACGACGCGGATCTGTTGTGTGCGATGATCGTATGGCCCGCCGCATGCGCCGCGGGCGACACGACGCTGTCCGTGATGGCGACAATGCGTGCGCCGGCCTCGGCCGCATAGTCGACGGCGTCGATCGTCAACTGCGTGTACGGCGGAAACGAGATGACGAGCAGGCTGTCCTCGCTGCCGATGCCCCGCAACTGGTCGGCGAAGATGCCGGCGTGCGTGTCGACGAGCAGACTGTTGTCCTGGAAAAGCTGGTAGGCATAGTGGAACAGGAAAGCCGGCGCGTGCGCGCCGCGCAGCCCCAGGACGTAGACGCGACGGCTGCGGTGCAGCGTGTCGGCGGCGTTACTCAGCGCCGCATAGTTGCTTTCCGACAGGGTGCGCTCGACGTTGCCAATCTCCTGGCGGCGAAGTTCGTTAAACAGGCCTTTCGTGTCGCCGGCGCCGCGTGTCTGCACGTCGCGCACGCCCGACGCAAAACGCGGTTCGCTCTTGCGCAGGCGCTGCCGGAACGGCTCCCGGAGTTCCTCGTAGCCGCCGAAACCGAGGGACTTGCTGAGCCGGGTCACCGTGGCCGGTTTCACGCCCGCCTGTTTTGCCACTTTGCGCATCGAGTTGAGCCCGACTTCCTCGGGGTTCTCGAGCATGAATCGCGCCGCTTTCTGCAACTCGGGCGTCAGGTTCGAAAACGAGTCGACGAGCAGGCGGATCATGTCGGGATAGGGTCGTGACATGGGCATAGATGATACAACTGATTCGCCCACGCACTATACTGAATCATTCGTTGCAATAACAGGGCCGTTCGGCTAGTTTGGTGCGTGGAATTGCGAGACAAAACGACGCTTTTTGTGTCGTAACAAGCGCAATTGAATCTTCAACGAGGGGGAAACCAGATGAAGAGAAACTCCGTATCGCTCGGCCTGCTGGCCGCGGTGCTCGCCACAGGCGGGCTATCGTTCCAGCCCGCGAGTGCGCAAAAGAAAGCCGACGAGTTCATCGAGGAAATCATAACGACCGGTACGCGCAGCGCCAAGCCGCGCTCGGCCGGCGACTCGCCGGTACCGGTCGACGTCATTGGTGCCGACGATTTCTCGGCGCTGGGCAACACGGCCGACCTAACCGATAACCTCAAGGCGCTGGTGCCGTCGTACACGGCAACACCGGCCACGGGCGACGGCAGTGCCTTCGTGCGCCCGACCTCGTTGCGCGGCACGGCGCCCGACCAGGTTCTGGTGCTCGTCAACGGCAAACGCCGCCACCGCACCGCGCTCGTGCAGTTTTTCGCGCCGGCCGCGGGTAACGGCGCCCATGGCGTCGACATCGGCATGATCCCCGGGATGGCGGTCAAGCGCGTCGAAGTCCTGCGCGACGGCGCGTCGTCCCAATACGGGTCCGACGCGATCGCCGGCGTGATCAACTTCATCCTGAAGAACGACCGCGAAGGTGGAGACCTCAAACTGCAATACGGCGAGTACTTCGATGGCGAGCAATCCCTGCACGCCGGCGCCAACATTGGCGTGCCGGTCGGTAACAGCGGCTTCGTCAACGCGACCATCGAATACGTCGACAACGATGCGCTGTCGCGCGGCATCCAGCGCCCCGACGCACAGGCATTGATCGATGGCGGCAATACCGCGGTCGGGCAGGACGCTGTTTTCGGCGATGCGCCGCTGACGCAGACCTGGGGCCGTCCGCAGACGGAAGGCGTGCGCTTCTTCGTCAATTCCGGCTTCGAACTCAGCGGCACGTCTGAACTCTATGCACGCTTCAGCCTGGCCGAAACCGACGGCCGCTACCGGTTCTTTTATCGTCCGCCGGATCATTCCAGCCTGACCGATCATCGTGCCAATGGTTACACCGGCCTGCCGGGCGGCTTTACCCCATACCTCGACGGCGCACAGGACGATTCGAGCTTCGTCGTCGGCATGACCGGCGAGTTCGATAGCGGCATGCAATACGACTTCAGTTACGGATTCGGCAAGAACGAGCTCGACTATTTCCTGAACAACACGGTGAATCCGGACGTTGCCCTCGTCGGCACTTGCCCCGCCTGTGAAATCCCGCAGATGGGCTTCGACGTCGGCGGTTATGCTCAGAAGGAAGTCAACTTTAATGCCGACTTCTCGCTGCCGATGAGCGGCGCGGTCAACGTGGCCTTCGGATTCGAGGCCCGCGAGGAGACGTTTACCGCTTTTGCCGGTGAACCCAACTCCTTCCTTGGTGCGGGTTCGAGCGGCTTCCGCGGCGTCGAGCCGAAGAACGCGGGCGACTTCAAGCGCGATAACGTGGCGATCTATGCGGACGTGGAACACGATGTTTCGGACGCGCTCCTGCTGCAATACGCGGCACGCTACGAAAACTTCTCGGACTTCGGTGGCACGCTGAACGGCAAGATCGCCGGTCGCTTCCGCGTCAGCGATGCGTTTGCGCTGCGCGCGGCCGTGTCGACGGGTTTCCACGCGCCGACGCCGGGTCAGTCCAACGTCTCGACGATCATCACGACCTTCGACGGCACGACGGGTCTGCAGGTCGAGGAAGGCCTGTTCCCGGTCAGCAATCCCGACGTCATCTCAGCCGGCGGTGCGCCGCTGACGGAAGAGACCTCGCTCAACATCAGCGCGGGCTTCTCGGCCGACATCGGCGACAACATCACGCTGACGGCCGACGTCTACCAGATCGAAGTCGACGACCGTATCTACCGCACGGGTAATATCCCGGTTCCGCCGCTGCCGACCGATCCGCCCAACGCTCCGGCGCGTTCGATTTCGTTCTACACGAACGCGATCGACGTCGAGCACCAGGGTATCGATATCGTCGCCACGTCGTCATTCGACATCGGCGCGTCGAGCCTGGACCTGGCCCTGGCGTACGCCTACAACACCATCGACGTGACCGGCCAACGATTCATCAGGGGCATCCAGCCGGTCGGCGACGACCTGGTCGAGGATATCGAGAACAACTATCCCGAGCATCGCTGGACACTGACCGGTAACTGGCTCGTCAACGAGCAGTTCAACATTATCGGCCGGATCAACTTCTTCGGCGAGCACTTCGACGAGCGCGGCCGGATTGGCGTCGGCGCGGGCGAGAGCGCGAAAATCGATTCGCTTTACTACGTGGATCTCGAAGCCGGCTGGCAGCTCAATGACAACTGGCGCGTCGTCCTCGGCGGCTCCAACATCTTCGACGAGTTTGTCGGCGAAATCGGTCCGCCGAACGCCAATCGCCTGAGCGTCGGCCTGCAGTATCCGCGCCGCACGGTCGCGAATTACGAGGGCGGCTCGTGGTATCTGAAGGGCATCTTTTCTTGGGATTGAGTGTCCCGCTGTAGTCGCGCGCTGCGGCGTGCTGCGAAGGCCGGTCGCATCGCGACCGGCCTTTTTTCTACAGCAGCCCCTTGCTCGGCGCCGTGCGCAACTCGCGCATCAGGTCGTCATCGTCAAAGCGGGCGCGGCTGAGTTCGTGCGCATAGCCGGGCTTCGCGGTACCGCACACCCAGGCCGCGCACAGCTTGCCGGCCGCGCACGCGGCCATGCTGCCGAAACCCGATAACGCCGCGACCATGAAGGTACCGTCCGCGTTCATCGGCCCGATCAGCGGCCAGTTCTCCTCGGTCATCGTGTAGTAGCCGCCGTAGTGCGAGAAGCGTGTCGGCGGCGTGTCGATGTAGACCCGCAGCGATGGCACGAACGCCGCCGCGCCGCGCATCACGATCTCGGGGAAGCTCGGGTCCGAGCGCGCCTCGTTGGCAAGATCCTGCTCGGGTTCGCTCGGGGCGGTATTGTAGGCCCAGCCGAGCTTGACCCATGTACCGCCCGGACCGCCCTCGGGCCGGCAATGCGTGCCGCCCTTGATCGGGCCCGTCAGCCAGGCGAGTTCGGGGTCCGCCGCGAGCAGCGCCTGCTCCTCGGCCGTCCAGTCGAGAGTCTTGTCGTCGAGATCGATCGAGAACGGCATGTCGCGGGGGATCGCGCCGCGACGATCCTCGAACGCCACCTTCTGCTGGAAAACG
>JBFJQO010000005.1:0-24574 GCA_041616535.1 Woeseiaceae bacterium
ACGCAGTTGCTCGCCTTGACGAGCGGTACGGCGTCGGTCGACACGGACTTGCCCGTCATCGGGCCGCCGATGATGAGGTGCCTGGCCTTGTCGGTATAGCCGCCGGCATGGGCCACGATGTCCTCGACGGTCGTGCCGATACGCGCGCGGACGTTGACTGGCATCGCGACGCCCGCACCCGTGATGGTCGTGACGCGCGAGATTAGCGGCTCTCCGCGCACGATCCAGTCGTGGACGGCGGCGGCCGTGCCAACGTTCTGCACGATGCAACCGACATCGGTCGGAAGTCCGCCGCTCGGTACTTCGCGATTCGCAACGAGCTGCACGAGCTGGTCCTCACCGCCCGAGGGGTAAATCGTCGGGACCTGTTTCAACACAATGCGTTCGTCACCGAGTTCGGCAAGCACCTCTTCGAGCCGGTGGATGGCATCTGGCTTGTCGCTCTCGACGGCGACGAAACAAACGTCGACCTGCAGGGCGTGCATGAGTACCTGCGCACCGCTCAGGATTTCGGCGGCGCGCTCTCGCATCAGCATGTCGTCGCAGCTGATGTAAGGCTCGCATTCGACACCGTTGAGGATTAGGTACTCGGTGTCGCAGGTCCTCGCCTGCATGAGTTTCTGTGCCGTCGGGAACACGGCGCCGCCGAGCCCGACGATGCCGCCGTCGAGGATGCGCAGCAACAGATCCGCCGGCGGCATGCCGCGGTAGTCGCCCGTGTGCCAGCCGGGAAAAGGCTCGTCGTCGCCGTCGCACTCGATCACGACGCAAGGTGCCTTGTCGCCATTGCGCCGGGACACCGGCCAGCGCTCGATCGCCACGACTGTGCCGGACGACGAGGCGTGCACGGGCGCGCCCATCTCGCCGTCGGGTTCCGCGACCATCTGGCCCTTCAGCACGCGTTCGCCGATCCGGACGACCGGCTGGGCGGGCTCCCCGACATGCTGCTCGAGCGGCAGGATGAGCTGCGGCGGCACCGGCACGTCAACGATCGGTCCGGACGTCGAGTCGCTTTTGTGCGCATCGAGTCGCAGTCCGCCGTGCAGCTTGCCGAGATCGTAAGTCGGTGCGGTCACGACAGCGGCCTCATGGTAATGCAGTCGACGGGGCAGGGTGGCACGCAGAGTTCGCAGCCCGTGCACTCGCCTTCGATGACCGTGTGCATGTACTGGGGCGCACCGATGATGGCGTCGACGGGGCACGCATTGCGGCAATGGTAGCAGCCGATGCAGGCGGCCTCGTCGATGACGGCGACGGCAGGCGTCGCGGACTGCTCCAGCGGCAGGACGTCGCGGCCGAGCAGGTTCGCGAGACGCCGGATCGTATCGTCGCCGCCCGGCGGGCACAGGTTGATCGCTGCGCTGCCCTCGACGACGGCGCTGGCATAGGGGCGGCAACCCGGATAGCCGCACTGGGCGCACTGCGTCTGCGGCAGGAGGTCATTGACCTGGTCCACGAGATCGTTGTCGCCCGGCGGTAGTCGGCGTTGGGCAAGGCTCAGCAATACCCCCGCAACGAGCGCGATGACGGCAATCGTGACGATGGCTTCCCACATGATCGGCGGTCACGGCCTCGCCATGCCGGAGAATCCCATGAACGCAAGCGACATGATGCCGGCCGTCATGAGCGCGATCGCGGTTCCGCGGAACGGGGCCGGCACATCGGCCGCGTCGAGTCGTTCGCGGATCGCCGCGAACATGACCAGCACGAGCGCAAAACCGAGCGAAGCGCCGAAGCCGTAGAATACCGATTGCACGAAGCCCTTCGACTGCTGCACATTTAGCAGCGCCACGCCGAGGACCGCGCAGTTGGTCGCGATGAGCGGGATATAGATGCCGAGCACCTGGTCGAGCAACGGACTCATGCGCCGCACCATGATCTCCGTGAACTGGACACCGGCGGCGATCACGAGGATGAAGGCGATCGTACGCAGGTACTCGAGATCGAGCGGCACGAGCACATAGGTGTGCAGGAGATAGGCTGCCGCCGAAGACAGGGTCAGCACGAAGGCTGTCGCCAGCGACATGCCTGCCGCGGCTTCGAGGTTCCGCGAGACGCCGACGAACGGGCACAGGCCCAGGAAGCGCACCAGCACGAAATTGTTGACGAGGACCGTGCCGACCAGGATGACGAAGAGTTCGGTCATCCGGGTATTGTAAGGATTACGCGGTGCGGATGAAGGTCTACTTGACGCGCATGCCCGGCTCGGCACCCTCGTCGGGCGAGAGCAGGAAGATGTCCTTGCCACCCGGCCCGGCCGCCAGGACCATGCCCTCCGAAACGCCAAACCGCATCTTGCGCGGCGCCAGGTTGGCGACGACGACGACGTGGCGGCCGACCAGCGAGGCCGGATCGTAGGCGGCCTTGATGCCGGCAAAGACCTGGCGCCGGCTGTCACCGACGTCGAGCGTCAGCGCGAGGAGCTTGTCGGCGCCCTCGACGGGCTCGGCTTTGTCGATGCGGGCGATACGCAGGTCGACTTTGGTGAAGTCGTCGATGTTGATGGTGTCGTCATTTTCGTCGGATTCGGCCACGGGCGTGCTCTCTCTGGACTGCTCGACCATGCGTTCCACATCCTTTGGGTCGACTCGTGTAAGTAGCGGTTTGAAATCGTTAATCTTCCTGCCCAACAGAGGCGACTCCGCGTCTTCCCAAGACCACTGGTCTTCCCCGAGAAAGTCGCGAGCGCGGGCTGCGAGGGCCGGAAGGACCGGAGAAAGATAGATCATCAGCGTACGGAACAAGTTGAGGCCGACCGTGCAGACAGCCTGAACTTCGGAGCGTCGAGACTTATCCTTGACAATAACCCAAGGTTTCTGAGAATCGATGTAACGATTGGCGGAATCGGCTTCACTCATGATCACGCGGATGGCTTTGGAATACTCACGCTTCTCAAAATAATCGGCTATCGCGCCAGCTGCCTGATGCGCCTGACTGACGTAAGCCTGATCTGGAAGAGTGTCGGCTAGCGTGCCATCAAAGAATTTGTTGATGAAGCCCGCACAGCGTGAGGCGATGTTGACGAGTTTGCCGACGAGGTCGGAATTCACACGCGCGACGAAATCCTCGAGATTGAGGTCGATGTCCTCGATCGTCGGGCCGAGCTTGGCGGCGTAGTAGTAGCGCAGGAACTCGGGGTTCAGGTTGTCGAGGTAGGTGCGCGCCTTGATAAAGGTGCCGCGCGATTTCGACATTTTCTGGCCGTCGACGGTCAGGAAGCCGTGCGCGAACACGCTGGTCGGCTTGCGATAGCCCGAGCCCTCCAGCACGGCGGGCCAGAACAGCGTGTGGAAATACATGATGTCCTTGCCGATGAAGTGGTACAGCTCGGCGTCGCTGTCCGCGTTCCAGTACGCGTCGAAGTCGAGACCCTCGGTCCGGTTGCAGAGATGCCGGAAACTCGCCATGTAGCCGACCGGCGCGTCGAGCCACACATAAAAGTACTTGTCTTCGGTGCCCGGAATGCGGAAGCCGAAGTAGGGTGCGTCGCGCGAGATGTCCCAGTCCTGCAGGCCGGCTTCGAACCATTCTTCGAGCTTGGCGACGACGTTCTTGTCGAGCGTCGCGTCTCGCATCCACCGGCGCAGGCGATCTTCGTATTCGCTGAGCCTGAAAAAGTAATGCTCCGATTCGCGCTTGACGGGCGTCGTTCCCGATAGCACCGACTTCGGATCGATCAGGTCTTCGGGCGCGTAAGTGGCGCCGCAGACTTCGCAGGCGTCGCCGTACTGGTCCTCGGACTTGCAGCGAGGGCAGGTTCCCTTGACGAACCGGTCGGGCAGGAACATGCCTTCCTTTTCGTCATAGGATTGTTCGATCGTACGTGTGTATATGTCGCCGCCGTCGCTGAGCCGCTTGTACATGCCGACGACCAGCGCCTCGTTTTCGGGCGAATGCGTCGTGTGATAGTTGTCGAATTCGATGCCGAAGCCCGCGAAGTCGTCGATGAACTCCTGCGAATACCCGTCCGTCAGTTCCTCAGGCGTTATACCGAGTTCGCGCGCCTTGAGCATGATCGGCGTACCGTGCGCATCCGACGCGCAAACGTAAATGCAATCGTGTCCACGCAGTTTCTGGAAGCGCACCCAGATGTCCGTCTGGATGTACTCGACGAGATGGCCCATGTGCGGGGAGCCGTTGACGTACGGCAGTGCGCTCGTGACGAGGATTTTTCTGGGGGTGTCCGGCATGGGGCGCGATTATGCCACGCCGCGACACTTATTCCATGTCTTTGACTTGCTCGAACTTGTGTTTGTTGTTGGCCTGCAGGTAAGCCTCTTCGCCCGAAATCCAGCCTTTCTCGACGAGATCCATCAGGGCGCTGTCCATCGATTTCATGCCGACGCTGCCGCCGGACTGGATGGCCGTCTCGAGCTGGTCGAGCTTGCCCTGGCGAATGAGGTTCGACACGGCCGGCGTGTTGATCATGATCTCGAGCGCGGCGGCCCGTCCCGGGCGATGGATCGTCGGCAGGAGCTGCTGCGAAATGACGCCGCGCAGCGAGGTCGAGATCATCGTACGGATATGCGACTGCTTGTCGGCCGGGAACGAGTTGATGATGCGATCGACGGTCTGCGCTGCGCCGTTCGTGTGGAGCGTGCCCATGACGAGGATTCCCATCTCGGCGGCCGTGACGGCAATGCTGATCGTCTCGAGGTCGCGCATTTCGCCGACGAGGATGACGTCGGGGTCTTCGCGCAGGGCCGAGTGCAGCGCTTCGGCGAAATTCGGGCTGTGGACGCCAACCTCGCGCTGGCTGATCAGGCAACCCTGCGCCGTATGCACGAATTCGATCGGATCCTCGATCGTCAGGATGTGCCCTTTCATGCGGCGGTTCATGGAATCGATCATCGCGGCGAGCGTCGTCGATTTGCCCGACCCGGTCTTGCCCGTGACGAGGATCATGCCCTGGGAGTACTTGCAGAGCGTGTGGACGACCTTGGGCATGTCCAGCTCTTCGAGCGTCGTCGCGGTCGACGGAATCGCGCGCAGGATCGCGCCGATGCCGTTCAGGTGCCTAAATGCATTGACGCGGAAGCGAGAGACGTCGGGAATCTCGTAGGCGAAATCTGCCGCATCGACCTCTTCGAAAGTGCGTTTCGCCGCGCCGTCCATGATCTCGAGAACGGCCTCCTGCACGAACTCGATCGTCAGCGTTTCCGGGCGGAGTGTCTGCAGTTTGCCATGAATGCGCGCGCGCGGGGGGTCGCCCGACACGAAATGCAGGTCCGATGCATGCTGGGTCAGCGCCTGAAGCAGGAATTCGTCGATCTTCGCCATTTCGTCAGACCTTTGACTGATCGCCGATTTCGAGCGCCGGGAACATGTCCGTATCCGTCACGAAGCGCTGGAACTTCTTCTTCTCGGTCGCAAAACGGATCGCATCGTCCGGGTCGATTTCCTTGTTGTTGATCGACTCTAGTAACGCGGAATCCATGACCTGCATCCCCAGGTCGCGGCCCATCTGCATCTGCGACGGTATCTGGTGCGTCTGGTCGGTCGTGATCAGCTTCGCAATGGCCCGGTTTCTCACGAGGATTTCGAATATCGCGCGTCGCCCGCGGCCGTCCGGCGTCTTGACAAGCACCTGTGTGACCACCGCTTTGAGGCTCATCGAGAGAAAGCCCTTGGTCTGCTCGCGCAGCTCGCCGGGCAGGGCATCGATGATGCGGTCGATGGTCTTGACGGCGCCGGTCGTATGTAGCGTGCCGAGCACAAGGTGACCGGTTTCGGCGGCTGTCATGGCCATCGAGATCGTCTCGGCGTCGCGCAGCTCGCCGACGAGGACGACGTCGGGATCCTCGCGCATTGCCGAGCGAACACCATCGGCGAAGCTCGTCACGTGCGTGCCGACCTCGCGCTGGATGATCTGGCACTGTTTCGACGGGTGCACGAATTCGATCGGGTCCTCGAGGCTGATGATATTGAGATTGCGGGTCTCGTTGAGGTGATTGATCATCGCGGCGAGCGTCGTCGACTTGCCGGTGCCCGTGCTACCCGTGACGAGCACCATGCCCTGGTGATAGTCGCAGAATTTTTTCAGGATCGGCGGGACGTGCAGCTGGTCGAGCTTGGGCACTTCGCCGGGAATGTGGCGAAACACGGCACCCATGCCGGTCGCCTTGCGAAAGACGTTGACACGGAAGCGTCCGCTTTCCTCGCCCACGTAGGAAAAATCGAGGTCGTGGCCCTGGGCAAGCCGCTCTTGCTGTTTCGTGGTCAGGATCTCGAGCAGGTAGGATTCGAGCTCCGCGTCGGTCAGCTGACGGAACTTGATCGGCATGAGATCGCCGTTCATCCGCAGCATGGGCGGTATGCCGACCGCGAGGTGAACGTCGGAACAGCCTTGCGCGAGACCCAGTTTTAAGAATGCGTCAATGCGTGCCATGTCGTGCCTCAGAGTGTAATGGCATCGAGCGCGTCTGTAAGCTCTTCCATCGACTGGTAGCGTTTCGTCTTGTCGACCGACATGGCTCTGCCGATGAGCTCAGCCAGCTCATCCGGGATCTCGGGGTTGATCTCCTGGCAATGCTTGGCCTTGCCCTGCACGTGCTGGTACATGACGGACATGTGGTCGCCGCGGCTGTAGGGCGGCACGCCGGTGGCCATCTCGTACATGATGACGCCGACACTGTAGACGTCCGCGGTCTCGTCGACCTTCTTGCCGAGGATTTGCTCGGGCGCCATGTATTTGGGGGAGCCGATGACGTAGCCGGTCTTCGTGAGCTGAGTATCGCCCGAGCTGGCCGCTGCCGCGACGCCGAAATCCACGATCTTGAGCAGACCTTCGTCGTTGACGAGGACATTTGCCGGTTTGAGGTCGCGGTGGATGACGCCGGCCTGATGTGCGACAGTCATGCCGGTCGCCATGTCGCGCGAGAAACGCAGCACCTTGTCGAGTGGCATCGGCTTGTTGTCCGGCATTTCGCCCGACAGCGTGTGCGACGGGAAGTACTCCATCGAGATCGCGTAGCAGCCCTGCAGGTTCAGGAAATCGTAGATACGAATGATGTTGCGGTGCGTAATTTTGCGCGAGTAACGCAATTCATGCACGAAGCGTTTCATCATCTCCTCGTCCGAGGACACGTTGGGGTTCAGGAACTTGAGGATCAGGCGTTCGTCGACGACCTCGTCCTCCATCAGGAGTACGGTGCCGAAAGCGCCCTTGCCGATCTTCTCGATGTACTTGTAACGACCGTCGATAACGTCACCGGGTTCGAGTTTGGATATGTCGAGTACCGCGGGCGCCACGGCCGGTGCCTGCGCCGGCAGGACATCGCCGTCGCCGTCAGCCTGCGCCACTGCACTCTGTTCCTTGGCTTCCTGCAGCAGCTTCTCGAGGTCGCCGTTTTCGACGAGCAGCGTCCTCGTATTCTCGGCGATCTTCTCGGCCCGGACGTTTTGTTCCAGGACCGTTTCAGAGAACTTAGCGTCGATTTCCTGCAGCGCCTTGTCCGCGACGTTGATGATCGTAATGTCGTCGGACTGCTTGATCTTCTTAAGCAGGACGCGCACGGTCTCGGCGTGCGTGTCGTTGGCAAGATGGGAGATCGCCTTGATAGCCTCGATCTGGACTTCGCGCTCGGGGCGCTGCAGCATCGGCAGTATCTTCGCGATGTGGTTGGGATTGCCGAGCTTGCCCAGCGCGCGGATCAGGATCGTATCGGTCTTCGGGTTCTCGCCGAGCATCTTCTCGAGCTTGGGTACCGCCTTCTTGCTGCCGATTTTCGACAGGGCATCGACGGCGCGCTCGCGCACCCACCAGTCCGAATCGTCGGTTGCCTTGATAAGGTGCTCCTCGGCGCGATCGCTCTTGGTCGCGTTCAGGATCTCGATGGCCGTGCGGCGAATGTCCTCGTCTTTGTCGTTGATGAGCTTGACGACGGAGTCCACGACCCTGGGCCCGCCAATCTCGGCCAGCGCGTCGCCGGCGCGCGACCGGACCCACCAGTCGTCGTCCTTGATCGCATCGAGGAGTTCCTTGACGGAGTTCTCATCGCCGACTTCGTTGAGGACTTCGACGGCCGCGCGGCGCGCGTATTCGGACTCGTCCTTGAGCGCCGTCACGAGGAATTTCACGGTATCGGGATGCCTGGCCTGGATCAGGATGTCCACGGCCTTGCTCTGCACATCGAGGTCCGGGTCGGTCAGCACCTCGGCGACCTTCGCGATGTTGATCGCGTTGCCGCGGACGCCCATCGCGGCGAGCGCGGCGCTGCGGACCATCTTGTTCGGGTCCTTCAACTGGATCTCGAGCGCCTGGTCGATCTCGGGCTTGTCGAACTTGGCGAGCAGGTTCATCAGGTGGATCTTGACGACCGGGTCCTTGCCGCCCATGCGCGCGATCAGGTCCGGCACCATGTCGGGTCTGACCGTATCCTGGATGATCTTGAAGATTGCGGCCTTTTCCTTGGGTTGGCAGTCGTAGGACCGCTGTAGCAACTCGTGCACCGAGAGGTCCTGCTTGTGCACCTTGAGGATCTCGATCAGCGCGGCTTTCGAGACCTCCTCGTCGTCGAAAAACTCGAGCAATGAATTCGGGTTGTACTCGGTGCTGCTCGACAAGGCCCAGGCTGTGCCCGAGACGACGCGATCGTTGCCGTCGGCCAGACCTTCGCGGTACAAGGGGAGATTCTTGTCGTTAACGAGCGCGCCGAGGACGTCGACGAGGACCATCGTGTGCGACTTGTCGGACAGGGCCAGCGCGTCGATGATTTTCGGGACAGCCTTGTTGCCCGCTTTCTTGAGCTTGTCGACGAGATCGCGCGCCTTCGGCGACGCCGGATCCGGCTCGGCGATCAGCTGGGACAGCACCTGGTCGGACCGAAATGAGGCGAGAAAACTCATCGCTGCGCCCTTGCGCCCGCTGTCCGTGCCGGTGATTTTCGGTAGTTCGCCAAACCTGTTCGCTCGTGCCCAAAGCTGCGACGCGGCATTATGCCACATTGGTTGCTACATATTGCCCGTCAATACTGGCTTTCAGCCAATAACGACCCTTACAATGTGCCCCCGATTCATGGGCCGAGGCCCAGAATTCCTCGATAAATTTTACCTAATACGAGCACCGGAAGTGTGACGCCGTCAACAAATTCAGATCAAGCCAAGTTCCTAAATTCCATTGAAATATCGCTCGTGGGCCGGCCGCTGGGCGAGATCGCCCGCGTGCGATCCGCCGAGCGCGCCGACACGGGTTTCAAGACCTCGATCGAGCTCGGGTTTCCGTGCGCCGGCGCGCACGCGGCGATTCGTGAAGAGATCGCGGCGGCCGTGCGGGCCGAGTACGGTGTCGACGCGGTCGATATCGCGCTGGAAACGAAGATCCGGCGGCACGGCGTGCAACGCAACGTGCAGCCGATTCCGGGCATCAACAACCTGATCGCGGTCGCTTCGGGCAAGGGTGGCGTCGGCAAATCGACGGTGGCGGCCAATCTCGCGCTGGCCCTGGCCGGAGAGGGAGCCTCGGTGGGCGTCCTGGACGCGGATATCTACGGCCCCAGCCAGACGCAGATGCTCGGCCTGGTCGGCAAGGTGCCCGAAACGAAGGACGGCAAGACGATGCTGCCATTGCGGGCGCACGGCCTCCAGGTCATGTCGATGGGCGCGCTCGTCGAGGCAGACCAGCCGATGGTCTGGCGCGGACCGATGGTGACGTCCGCCCTTAACCAGCTCGCGACCCAGACCAGCTGGGACGATGTGGACTACCTGATCGTCGACATGCCGCCGGGGACGGGCGACATCCAGCTCACGCTGGCGCAGCAGATCCCGGTCTCGGGTTCCGTGATCGTCACGACGCCGCAGAACATCGCGACTCTCGACGCCCGCAAGGGCCTCGCGATGTTCCGCAAGGTCAGCATCCCGGTCTTCGGCGTGATCGAGAACATGGCGACGCACATCTGCTCCAACTGCGGCCACGAAGAGGCCATTTTCGGCGAGGGCGGAGCCGACCGAATCGTAACCGACTTCGACACGCGCCTGCTCGGCCGCCTGCCGCTCGATGCCAGGATTCGCGAGCAGACCGATTCGGGCAGGCCGACCGTCGTCGCCGAACCGGACTCGGCGGTTGCGCAGGCCTATCGCGAGATCGCGTGGCGCGTCGGCGCGGCACAGGCCGCCGAGCGCATCGATCATAGCGCCAAGTTCGGACCGATCGTCGTGGAGCCCGGCAAGTGAGCATCAAGTCCGATCGCTGGATCCGCCGCATGGCGGACGAGCACGGCATGATCGAGCCGTTCGAGCCCGGGCAGGTCCGGCAGAACGACCATGGGCGGATCGTCAGCTACGGCACGTCGAGTTACGGCTACGACGTGCGTTGCTCGGACGAATTTAAGATCTTCACGAACATCAACTCGGCAGTCGTCGATCCCAAGGGTTTCGACGAGACCAGTTTCGTCGATATCCAAAGCGACGTCTGCGTGATTCCGCCGAATTCGTTTGCGCTGGCGCGCACGGTGGAGTATTTCCGTATCCCCCGTACGGTGCTGACGATCTGCCTCGGCAAGTCGACGTACGCGCGCTGCGGCATCATCGTCAACGTGACGCCGCTCGAACCCGAGTGGGAAGGGCATGTCACGCTCGAGTTTTCGAACACGACGCCGCTGCCGGCGAAAATCTACGCCAACGAGGGCGTGGCGCAGATGCTGTTCCTCGAATCGGATGAAGCCTGCGAAACGTCCTACAAGGACCGCGGCGGCAAGTACCAGGGGCAGACCGGCGTCACGCTGCCAAAAGCCTAACGGCCAAATTTCTGGTCAGCGTGTAACCCATGATCTCGGCTGGAATCAATCCAGATCATGTAGACCCGATTGCCGGATCAGGGCGGCGTGCCAGCAGGCTCTTGAGGCGCGTAGCCGCTGGCCATTCGAAGTAGCGGGACACCAGCCGTCCAAACAGGGTTGACGCGGTGATCACGAGCGCAATCACCGCCAGAACTTCGAGGAAGCGTATCGGAATCGCGCCTTCGATCGACAGCGCCCGGAAACCGATCATGGCCGACGGGATCAGGAATACCGGGTGGAACAGGTAGATCGCGTAGATATTGGCCGAGATCGTGTGCCAGATGCGCCGCCGGGCGATCCATTGCAGGGGTCTCAGGAACGCGTGATCGCCGTACCAGAGACACAGGGCGAACAGGCAGATGCCCAGCGAGAACGCAAAGCGTTGCAGTGTCCAGAACAGCAGCCAGAATGTGCTATCGAAATAGGTGTACAGGAAGCTGTCCGGGTCATGGATGGGAAGGAAGCCGCCCACGCCTACCAGGCCGATCGCAGCGAGCAGAACCGGCACCGGGACGAGCCGGTGAAGGAAAAACCGGCGTAACGCATCCTGTTTGCAGATGACGAGATAGGCCAGCAGGAATCCGAGCAGGAACGGCGTCGCGCGGAATGCCAGGTGATAATAGAGGCTGTCCTGCGTCGTCGTCGTGCCGGCGCCGAGGAGTATCTCGTAGATCGGCGTGAGGTAGCTTTGCGGATCCGCCAGCAGGGCGGCGAGCCGGGCGCCCAGGCTCAGCGCGATGGCCGCGACGGTAAGCGCAATGACATGGCCGCTGCGCATGACGAGCAACACGAGGAGCGGGCACAGCAGGTAGAACTGGACCAGCACTTCGAGCGACCAGCCGACGGGAATGATGGTCTCGGCGTCAAACAGCTTGCTGACGAACATGAGGTTCAGCAGCAACTCGAATGCCGTGAAATCCGCGATGAAGGCGTAAAGCAGGATACCGACGAGGTAGAGCGGCACGATGCGCGCCGCTCGGCGCACGTAGAAATCGCGGAAGTCGATGCGCCCGGCGCGTTGCAGCTCGCGAATCAGCAGGGCGGACAACAGGAATCCCGAGAACAGGAAGACGAGTTCGGAGCCGAGCGCCTGCCAGGCGATATTGAAGACCTTCGGGATCGCGGCCACATACTGCTCGTATCCCGCATCGGTGAGCAACGTGGCGACGCCCGCGACGACGTGGAAGCAGATCACGAGCAGGATTCCTGTAGCCCGCAGGAAGTCTATGATTTCCCTGTTTTTTTTGTTATTGAGGAACACACCGCCGCCGCTAGTAGTCCCGGATACTCTAACTTTAGTAGAGATTGTAGCAATCTTCCGGCCATCATTCGAAATACTGATCGGCACCGGTCAGGAACATCTGGATCGCGATCGCGACCAGTATCATGCCCATCAGGCGTTCGATTGCGACGAGGCCGCGCGGCCCCAGGCGGTCGGCCACCTGGTTGCCGAAGAGCACGACCACCGCAGTTCCCGCCCACGCGACGGTTATTGCGACCAGCCAGACAGGCCACCTCGACGGCTCGTCGCTCATCAGCAGCAGCTCCACCGCGAGCACCGACGGCCCGGCAATATACGGAATCGCGAGCGGCACGATAAACGGCTCGCCCTGGACGTCCTCTTGCATCGTCTGCCCGCGCATGGGAAAGACCATGCGCAGCGCAATGAGAAAGAGGATGACTCCCCCGGCGATCGTCAGGGCGGGTCCCGAGATGCCGAGAACCCGCAGCAAGGGCTCCCCGGCAAACAGGAACACGACCATCACGGCATACGCGATCAGCAACTCGCGGACGATGACTCGTCTGCGGCGCGCCGCATCGACGTCTTTGAGCGCGGAAACGAAGAAAGGAACGTTGCCGAACGGGTCGATGACCAGGAACAACAATACAATGGCCGATGCCAGTGTCACGCAGGTTCCTCGAGGCTTGAGTGTTGGTTTTGTAGCGCTTGCAGTCTACTCGAAAGTTCGGACGATCGGTTCGTCCGCTATCCGGCCGTCGATGTCAGTGGCTCCGCTGCGAAATACGACGCGACCCGAACCGACGAGTCCGGCCGCCTCGGGATAGATCTTGTGTTCGATGGCCTGGACACGGTGTAGGAGTTCGTCGGCCGATTCTCCCTCAATGACGCGCAGTCGTCCTTGCAGGATGCGCGGTCCGGCGTCGAGCTCGGCCGTGACGAAGTGCACGGTGCTGCCGTGCCACTCGTCGCCGGCATCGAGCACACGCTGGTGCGTGTTGAGCCCCGGGTATTTCGGCAACAAGGCCGGGTGAATGTTGAGGACTTTGCCTTCGTAGTGATCGACGAAAGCCGGGCTCAGTATGCGCATGAAGCCGGCGAGGATGAGCAGTTCGGGACTGTAACGATCGAGTTCCTCGATGACGGCGCGGTCGAACGACTCGCGGTCGGGGTAGTCCTCGTGCCGAATGCATGCCGTCGGTATTCCGGATTTCTCGGCGCGCTCCAGGCCATAAGCGCTGGGGTTGTTGCTGAAAACGACGCACAGCTCGAGGTCGAGATCGCCGGCCTCGACGGCGTCGATGAATGCCTGCAGATTGGTGCCCGATCCGGAGATCAGGATCGCGGTTCGGCAAGCCATCAGACGTACCGCACTGCCCGTCGCCCGGCCACGATTTGTCCGACCTGCCATGCGGGCTCACCGTTGTCACCCAGGATTTCGATGGCCTTTCCGGCATCGCCGGGAGCGACGATGACAACCATGCCGACGCCGCAATTGAACGTGCGCCGCATTTCGGCCGTCCGGATATTGCCGTGTTCCTGGAGAAAGTCGAATACCGGCCCTGGTTGCCACGTCGACGTATCGATTTCCGCATCCAGGCGGTCGGGCAGGACGCGAGGAATATTTTCGGTGATGCCGCCGCCTGTGACGTGTGCGAGCCCCTTGACCGACACTGCGGAGATCAGCGCGAGCACCGGCTGGACGTAAATGCGCGTCGGTGCAAGCAGCAATTCCGCGGCGGGCGCGCCGTCGATCTCGGCATTCGGTACGCGGTCGAGCACTTTCCGGATCAGCGAGTAGCCGTTGGAATGCGGGCCGCTCGAGGCGATGCCGATAATCGCATCGCCTTCCGCGATCGTGCTGCCGTCGATCAACTCGTCGCGTTCGACGGCGCCGACCGTGAAGCCGGCGAGGTCGTATTCACCGGGCGCGTACATGTCGGGCATTTCCGCGGTCTCGCCCCCGATCAGCGAGGCCCCGGCCTGCAGGCAGCCCTCGGCGATGCCGGCGATCACATCGCTCGCGACGTCGTTATCGAGCTTGCCGCAGGCGAAATAGTCGAGAAAGAACAAGGGTTCCGCACCCTGGACGAGCACATCGTTCACACACATTGCCACGAGGTCGATACCGATCGTGTCGTGTTTGTCGAGGCGCTGCGCGAGCATAAGCTTGGTGCCCACGCCGTCAGTCCCGGATACGAGTACGGGCTCTCTGAAGCGGCCCGGTGGGAGGGCGAACAGGCCGCCGAATCCACCGATACCGGCGAGCACCTCCGGGCGGCGGGTGCGCCTGACGAGCGGCTTGATGCGCTCCACGAGTTCGTTGCCCGCGTCGATATCGACGCCGGCGCCCTTGTACGTGAGTGGTTTATTGCTCATTGCGGGGTGGCATACTCTGCGAGGGCGATATAATAGTGCTTCGGGCCAAGTGGGGAAACCACCCTTGCTGAAATCTCGGATTGACGAAACGGCCGGCTGGTGCCGGCATGCAGTTCTGTTGACGCTTGCGTTTACGGCCTTCTGGACCCCGGCCGGGGCGGTCGAAGTGCCGACGTTGTATACGGCGGAAGTACCGTACGACCGGAACGCGAGAAACCCTCGCGGCGACGCGTACGCGGTGGCGCTCAAGGAGATCCTGTTGCGCGTGTCGGGTTCGGACCTGGCCAATAACCGCGCGGCCGTGGCCGAGTTGTTTCCCGATCCCGCGTCGTTCGTCATGCAATTCCGCTCCGGGGCGGACGACACGCTCTGGGTGTCGTTCGACGGCCAGGCTATCGAGCAGGTCTTGCGTAATGCCGGAGAGAACTTCTGGGGTGCGGAGCGTCCGCTGACCCTGGTCTGGCTCGCCGTTGACTGGGGGCGGGGCGCCCGCGAGATCATCGGGGCCGACGATCCGGATCGCACCAGTCATCAGTCGCGTTCGATCGACCGCAACCGGCTCGTGCGCGAGCGGCTGCTCGACGTGGCCCGGCGCCGCGGCCTGCCGATCGTATTCCCGCTGCTCGATACGACCGACCTTGAACGCGTTTCGTTTTCGGATATCTGGGGCGGATTCGACGACCTGATTCTCGATGCGTCGCGACGCTATGACGCGAACTCGGTGCTGATCGGCCGCGTTCGGCCATCATCGGGCCAGCGCAGCCGCTGGACCTATTACTTCGCCGGCGTCGAGTCCTCGATGACCGGAACGCCCGAGGCCGTGGTCGGACAGATCGCCGACATGCTCGCGGCGGAATTTGCGGTCGGCGGCGATTCCCCCGTCGAGGCCGTGGCCCTGAACGTCTCAGGCATCGTATCGGTCGATGCGTACGGCAGCGTGCAGCGGATTCTCAACGACGTTTCGCTGATCGAGAGCATCGCGATCACCGAAGTGAGCGGCGATCGGGTCAGCTATCGCGTCGACGTGCGCGGCGGTGCCGACCGCCTGACCCGCGCGTTGCGTTTCAACGGGCTCGTCGAGCAGGAGGCCGTCGATCCGTCAATTCCAACGGCTGCGCTCGAGTTCTATTACAGCCCCTGATACCGATGTCCCTCAGCTGGCTTCCCAACGCGATCTCGTTGCTGCGCATTGCGCTCGTGGCGCCGGTATTATGGTTGATTCTCAATGAGCAATTCGGTTGGGCGCTGGCGCTGTTTTTCGTCGCGGGATTTTCGGATGGGCTAGACGGCTACCTCGCGGTGAGATTCGACTGGACGACGCGTCTTGGCGCGTTGCTCGACCCGGCGGCAGACAAGCTGCTGATAACCGGTATGTTCGTGACGCTCGCGTACACCGGGTACATCCCCGTGTGGCTCGCCGTCATCGTGATCCTGCGCGACGTCGTCATCGTGTGTGGCGCGCTGGCCTACAATTACCTCGTCAAGCCGGTGCCCGGGGAGCCGACGCGGATCAGCAAACTGAACACGGCATTGCAGATGTTGTTCGTCCTGTTCGTTTTGAGCCGCGCGGGATTCGACTGGCCTGACGAGATTTCGATTACGGTCCTCGGCGCGGCAGTCCTGATCACGGTCATCATCAGCGGCGTCAATTACGTCGTATCGTGGACGCGCAGGGCGCGCGCAGGTGAATAATATGAAGACTGACCAGAAGATAGCGTGGCTGATCGCGATCGGCCTGACCGGCTGGGTGTTGTACCTGCTCGCCCCGATCCTGGTGCCTTTCGTAGCTTCCGCGCTGCTCGCGTACCTGGGCGATCCGCTCGCCGATCGCCTGCAGAAGCTGAAGTTGCCGCGCACGGTCGCCGTCGCGGCCGTGTTCGTGTTGACGTTCGTGGTGCTGGCGCTGCTGGTCCTGCTCATCGGCCCGCTGGTCGCCAAGCAGGTGGGCGCGCTGTTCGACGCGTTGCCCGAGATCGCGCGCCGCGCGGAACAGGTGTGGTTGCCGACGATCTTCGCGTGGCTCAATGTCGAGCCCGGCACCGACGTGGGGATCGGCCCGTTTTTGTCACGCTACGGAGAGATGTTCGGCAACTGGAGCGGCAAGGTGCTGCTGTCGGTCGGAAAGTCGGGCGGCGCCCTCGCAGCGGCCGTTCTCAGCCTGTTCCTGATTCCGATCATCACGTTCTACATGCTGCGCGACTGGGACTCGATCGTCGTGCATCTCGGCGCCCTC
This sequence comes from Woeseiaceae bacterium, assembly GCA_041616535.1. Lineage (GTDB taxonomy): Bacteria > Pseudomonadota > Gammaproteobacteria > Steroidobacterales > Woeseiaceae > UBA1847. The sequence continues at coordinate 16,628 of JBFJQO010000005.1, forward strand.
GTACCCGAGAGCCAGCGCGAGACGGTATTCCAGCTCGCGCGCGAGTCCGACGAGGTCCTGAGCGCGTTCCTGCGCGGGCAGTTGCTGGTCATGCTGGCACTGGCCTTTATCTATTCGCTCGGACTGAGCCTCGTCGGTGTCGAGTTCGCGATCGCGATCGGCGTCGTGTCCGGGCTCGTCAGTTTCGTGCCGTACCTCGGTTTCGTGTTCGGGATCACGCTGGCCGGCCTGACGGTCGCGATGCAACCCGATCCGTTGTTGCCGCTGCTCGGCGTTCTGGCGACGTTCTCGATCGCGCAGCTCATCGAAGGCTCCCTGCTGACGCCGAAGCTCGTCGGCGATCGTATCGGACTGCACCCGGTCATCGTCATCTTCGCCGTTGCCGCGGGCGGTCAGTTGTTCGGTTTTTTCGGCATCCTGCTCGCGCTGCCGGCGGCCGCCGTGTTGTCGGTCCTCGTACGCTTTGCCTATAACCGGTATCTCAAGGAACACCCTGAAGCGCTCGTGGAAATCGAACTCGAATGAGCCAGCTCGTGCTGCCATTACAGCTCGCGGACCACGCGGTTTTCGCGAGCTTCCTCGACAGCGGCAACGAGACGCTGGTCGCGACACTGGCCGGCATCGCGGAGGGCGAGCCGGGGCAAGGGTGCTGGCTGTGGGGCGCCGCGGCGACGGGCCGGACGCACCTGCTGCAGGCGGTCTGCGACCGGGCGGGCGACCGCTCGGTTTACGTGCCGCTCGAGGCGCTCGTCGAGGCAGGCCCGGGCGTGCTCGAAGGGTTGGCGAGCCGCGAGCTGGTCTGTATCGACGACGTCGACCGGGTGCTCGGAGACGCGGCCTGGGAAGGCGCGCTGTTCAGCCTGTTCAACGATCTGCAGGACAGCGGCGGGCAGATGATCGTGGCCGCGAGCGCGGCCCCGCGCGAAATGCCGGTCGAGCTGGCCGATCTCGCCAGCCGCATGTCGCGCCTCGCGGTGTTCCAGGTCCGCGCGCTCGACGACGAGCAACGCGTTGCGGCGTTGCAATTGCGCGCAGGCCATCGCGGCATCGAGCTGCCGGACGAGACGGCACGCTTCATGATACGCCGCAGCCGTCGCGACATGGCAAGTCTCTATGAGTTGCTCGACAAGCTCGACCTCGAAGCGCTGCGCGCACAGCGCAGGCTGACCGTACCGTTCGTGCGCGACGTGATGCTCGCGCGCGACGGCTAGCTGCGCAGCTTGCGGGCGATGCTGGCGACGCGCTTGCCGAGGGCGCGCGCGAGTTCCTTTTCGTCGCCAGACAGTGCATCGGCCTCGCGATTCCACGTCACGTGGGTCGGGCCATAGGGCGTACCGCCTGTCGTCGTGCGCGACAGGGCTTCCTCGGTGTACGGCACGCCGACGTAGATCATGCCGTGGTGCAGCAGCGGGATCGCCATGCTCAGCAACGTCGACTCCTGGCCGCCGTGCAACGAACCGGTCGAGGCAAAGGTTCCGCAAGGCTTGCCCACCAGGGCACCGCGCAGCCACTCGCCGAGCGTGTTGTCGAGGAAGTGCTTGAGTGGCGCCGCCATGTTGCCGAAGTTACTCGGGCTGCCGATGATCAGACCGGCGCATTCGTCGAGGTCCTGGCTGGTTGCGTAGGGTGGACCGGTGTCGGGAACATCGTCTTCGACGGCTTCGGTCTCGAACGAGACGGCGGGCACGGTCCGCAGGCGTGCCGACATGCCTTCGACGCCGTCGACGCCCTGGCAGATCTCACGGGCCAGTGCTTCGGTTGCACCGTTGCGCGAGAAATACAGGATGAGGACCTCGGCCATCAGTCCAGCAGCTCGCTGACGTTTTCGGGCGGGCGGCCGACGACGGCACGGCCGCTGTCCGTATCGACGACGATCGGCCGTTCGAGAACGATCGGGTGCGCCGCCAGCCATGCCGCCAGGGCCGCATCGTCGGTGAGGTCGGGCAGGTCCGCCGCCTCCTTGAAAGTGCGCTCACCGCGGCGCAGCAGGTCGGCGACGGGCTTGCCGAGTCGCCCGGCGACAGTCAGGATCTCGCGGGCGGACAGTGTGTCCTCGAGGTAGCGGACGATATCGGGCTCGATGCCCGATTGTTGGATAATTTCCAGTGTTTTCCGTGACTTGGAGCAACGTGGGTTGTGATAGATCCTGAGTGTCATGGGGATTCGTCCGTTCGGGGCCTGTGCGCTGAAAAAGGCGCACTCTAGCAGGACACGCGGGTCGCGTCAGCGCCACGAGGATGCTTGACGGCGCGGCATGCGGGTTGCTACTTTGTTCTGCCCGAAGCAGCTGCGACAAGAATAAGAAGAATCGTGCAACTCTCTGGAATTCAACCGTTTATTAAAGGCCTCGTCGTGACGATATTGCTGGCGGCAGCCGCTTGCGAAACGGCGCCGCCCGTGCAGGAAATGAGCGACGCGCGCCAGGCCATTGCGGTTGCGAAGGAGGCCGGCGCGGCCGAGCATGCGGCGTTTCATCTCAAGGCGGCCGAAGACTATCTCGACAGCGCCGAGCGAGCGCTCAACGATCGCAACTACAGCGAAGCACGACGCGACGCGAAGCAGGCCAAGATGAAGGCACTCGACGCGCTCAAGGCCAGCGAATCCTCGCAAGACGATTGACACCGTCATGAGCCCGAAGAGCCGACTGTTCACGGTGCACGGCCGTGTGCAGGGTGTCTGGTTTCGCGAGAGTACGCGGCGCGAAGCCAAACGGCTCGGCATCAGCGGTCACGCAATCAATTGCCCGGACGGCACGGTCGAAGTGCTGGCGGCCGGGCCGCCGGCGGCGCTCGATGAACTCGAAGCCTGGCTGCACCGGGGCCCGCCGATGGCACGCGTGACGAAGGTGGAGGTGCGCCCGGCCGGGACCGTCGAGGTGACCGGCTTCAGGACCGGTTAGCAGCCTCCAAATACCTCTTCAACAGGCTGCTAGGCCTGGAACCACTTGCGGGTGAGCTTCTCGATGACCTTGTTGGGGTACTTGCGTCGGCCGAGGCTACCGTTATAGCGGCCGAGCGCGCGCCGGAGGTCGCCTTTTTCCTTGTTGTAGTAATGGCGCAGGATCGTGCAGCCGTAACGCAGGTTGGTGCTCGTGTGCAGCAGGTTGTCGTTGGGTCTGCCGATTTCGTCCTTCCAGAACGGCATGACCTGCATCAGGCCCAGCGCGCCGGCGACGGACACCGCGTAGCGGTCGAAATTGCTTTCGACCTCGATGACGGCAAGGATCAGCTCGGGCGGCAGTTCGACGCGTGCGGCCTCCATGTGCACGAGCGTCAGGATCTCGATGCGCTCTTCGGGATCCGCGACCTGGCGCGCGAGGCGCCGCGACATGTCCGTGAGCCAGACCTCGGCGTGGAAGCGGTCGGTAAAGCTCGGGCTCTCGCTCGCCGCCTGCCGCAGGACTTCACGCAGCTCGGGGTCGGGCTCCGCGGTGACGGCCGCGGCGCTCGCGATGAACAACAAGCTGGCGAATAAAATCCTCATAATCTATTAGCTTATAATCTATCCTTTAAGTAAATCGAGAACTTCTTCACGTTTCAGGTCGCGTGATTTGCTGTCGCGGCGGTGGCGGTATTCGAAGACGCCGTTCTGAAGCCCCCGGTCGCCGATCACGACCCGGTGCGGGATGCCGATCAGTTCGGCATCCGCGAACTTCACGCCGGGCCTGGCGTCGCGGTCGTCGAACAGGACCTCGAATCCCGCGTCGCGCAATTCGTCGTAGAGCGCTTCGCCCGCGTCGCGGACCGCCTCCGAGCGGTGCATGTTGATCGGTACGATGACGACGTCGAAAGGCGCCAGCGGTCCGGGCCAGATAATGCCGTCGTCGTCGTGGTTCTGTTCGATCGCGGCGCCGACGATACGCGTGATGCCGATGCCGTAGCAGCCCATTTCCATGGCCTGGTTCTTGCCGCTCTCGTCCTGCACGGTGGCGTTCATCGCCTCCGAGTACTTCGTGCCGAGCTGGAAAATATGGCCGACCTCGATGCCTCGGGCGATCTTCAGTGCGCCCTTGCCACCGGGCGTCGGATCGCCCTCGACGGCGTTGCGAATGTCGACCGTTTTCGGGTCGTCGAGATCGCGCCCGAAATTGACGCCCTTGTAATGGCAGCCGTCTTCGTTGGCGCCGCACGTGAAATCCGCGAGGGCGGCGACCGCGTGATCGAAATACACGGCCAGCGGCATGCCGACCGGCCCGAGCGAGCCTGCGCCGGCGCCCGTCGCCCTGCGGATCGTTGCGTCGTCGGCCATCGTCAGGGGCGATGCGACGCCGTCCAGTTTCTGGGCCTTCACCGCGTTCAATTCATGGTCGCCGCGCAGCACGAGCGCGACCGGGCCGTCCGTGCCCTCCACGATCAGCGTCTTGATCGTGCGGTCCGGGGTAATGCCGAGCATGTCGCAGAGCTGCTCGATCGTCTTGACGCCGGGCGTCGGAAATTTCTCGAAGTCCTGCGACGGGGCGCCGCGTTCGATGTCGGGGCGCGACGTAGCCGCGGTTTCGATGTTGGAAGCGTAATCGTCCTCGTCGCAATAGGCGATGGCGTCTTCGCCGGAGTCGGCGAGTACGTGGAATTCCTGTGAGCGGCTGCCGCCGATTTCGCCGCTGTCGGCGTCGACGACGCGGAAGGTGAGGCCGAGGCGCTCGAATATGGCCGTGTAAGCCGCGTGCATGCGCTCGTAGGACGCCTGCATGCCGGCCTTGTTGATGTCGAAAGAATAGGCGTCCTTCATGATGAATTCGCGTGAGCGCATGACGCCGAAACGCGGCCGGATCTCGTCGCGGAATTTCGTCTGGATCTGGTAGTAGTTGACCGGCAGTTGCTTGTAGCTGCGGAGCTCGCGGCGCGCGATGTCCGTGATGACCTCTTCATGGGTCGGGCCGAAGCAGAACCTGCGCTCGTGGCGGTCATGCATCCGCAGCAGCAGGGGGCCATACTGGTCCCAGCGGCCGGATTCTTCCCAAAGTTCGGCCGGCTGCACCGCGGGCATCAGCAGCTCGAGCGCACCGGCGCGGTCCATTTCCTCGCGCACGACGGTTTCGACCTTGCGTAGGACCCTGAGACCGAGGGGCATCCAGGTGAACAGGCCCGACGCCAGGCGCCGGATCAGCCCGGCCCGGAGCATGAGCTTGTGGCTGACGATTTCCGCGTCGGCGGGCACTTCCTTGAGCGTCGTCAGGGCGAACTGGGAGAACCGCATTTCCGTTGTTTCCTTGCGTTATGTCGCGCGCATTCTAACCGGTTCTGTCCTAATATGGTCGATTGTGAAATTGAGAGGGGTCCGAGTGAGGGTCCGACGCAATCCATTCGTGGCAACGGAAGGCCTGCTTCCGATGCTGCTGGCCGCCGCCTTGTGCGGGTACCTGTTGTTCTACCAGAATCCGTGGCTCGCGATTCTCCCCGCGATCGCCCTCGTGCTGATGTTCCTGCTGTTTCGCGACCCGGAACGCGCCGGGCCGCCGGTCGCCCTCGGTGTCGTCAGTCCCGTTGACGGTGAGGTCGTCGAGGTCGATACGACAAATCGCTGCGTTGTGCAGGGTGAGGCCTATCGCATCCGCATACGTATCAACCCGCTCGGGACGTACACGGCACGCAGCCCGATCGAGGGCCGCATCATGGACCTGCAATCGAAGGTCGACGGTGTCGGCGCCGAGTGTCCGTCCAACGCACTCTGGGTGGCGACCGACGAGGGTGCCAGCGTCGTGCTGCAATTTCACGAGTACCGGTTCGGGTTGCCACCCGTGGCATTCGTGGGTCTCGGCGAGCGCCTGGGGCAAGGCGAGCGCTGCGCTTACATCCGGCTCGCGCGTTTCGCGGAGGTGTATCTCCCGATCGACGGCAAAGTGCACGTCGTCCCGGGACAAGTCGTGACGGCCGGCACGGACCAGATTGGCGCGGTGCCGCACCCCTGAACGCAAACGAGTAAACTAGCCTTCATGGCTCACCCGGAACACCAGCGACGCGCTTACCTGCAGGCCATGGGCATCGATGTCTGGTTGCCGCGCGCCGCGGAAGAGGCCGAGGAATCGCGAGCAAGCTCCCTCCCGCAGGCCGATTTGCCCAACGTCGGTTGGGACGAGCTGCGCGACTGCGTGGCGGGCTGCACGCGCTGCGAATTGTCGCAAAGCCGGACCAACACGGTCTTTGGCGTCGGCAATCCGCAAGCCGACTGGATGATCATCGGCGAGGCGCCCGGAGCCGAAGAGGACCGGCAGGGCGAGCCGTTCGTCGGCCGCGCGGGCAAGCTGCTCGACCAGATGCTGATTGCCATCGGACAGAGCCGCGACAGCGTGTTCATCGCGAACATCCTGAAGTGCCGGCCACCGAACAATCGCGACCCGAAAGCGGACGAAGCTGCGGCGTGCCGAGACTATCTCGAGCGTCAGATCGACTTGATCCGCCCGAAGATCATCCTGGCCGTCGGCCGCATCGCGGCGCAGAACCTGCTTGGCAGCGACGACCCGGTCGGCCGCATGCGCGGCCGCCGGTACGATCTCGGCGGCATTCCGCTCGTCGTCACCTATCATCCGGCCTACCTGTTGCGCAGTCCGTCGCAGAAGCACAAATCCTGGAGCGATCTCTGCCTGGCACGGCGGCTGGCCGCGGAGGTCGACGCGTGATCACGCCGATGGCGGAGCCGCCGACCACGATCCGTGACATGATGCACGACGACCTGGCGATGGTGTCGGACATCGAGCGGCGTAGCTACGAATTTCCGTGGAGTCACGGCGTGTTTCGCGACTGCCTGCTGGCCGGATACCAGAACATCGTGCTCGTCAGGGGTGACGCGGTCGCGGGTTACGGTGTATTGTCCGTCGCCGCCGGGGAAGCGCATATCCTGAACATCTGCATCGACCCCGACTATCGCTCGCGCGGGTACGGCGGGAAATTGCTCGACGAGCTGCTGTTCCGGGCGCGCGCCGCGTCGGTACGGCAGATCTTCCTCGAGGTTCGGCCGTCCAACCAGCGCGCGATCCAGCTTTACATGAAGAAAGGGTTCCACCAGGTCGCGAACCGACCGGCGTACTACCAGGCCAACGAGGGCCGGGAAGATGCGGCCGTGCTCGCCAAGAAGCTCGTAAACGACGACTGACTCCATGCCAGACCTTCACACCGAAGTCCGCAAGCGGCGGACTTTTGCCATCATCTCGCACCCGGACGCGGGCAAGACGACGCTGACGGAAAAGCTGCTGCTTTACGGCGGCGCGATTCAGCTCGCCGGCACCGTCAAGGGCCGCAAGGCGACGCGGCACGCGCGCTCGGACTGGATGGCGCTCGAGCAGCAGCGTGGCATCTCGGTCACCTCGTCGGTCATGCAATTCCCCTACAATGGGTTCGTCGTCAACCTGCTCGATACGCCGGGCCATGAGGACTTTTCCGAAGACACCTATCGGACGCTGACGGCCGTCGATTCGGCGCTCATGGTTATCGACTGCGCCAAAGGCGTCGAGCAGCGCACGATCAAGCTGATGGAGGTGTGCCGGCTGCGCGACACGCCGATCATGACTTTCATCAACAAGCTTGACCGCGAGGGGCGCGAGCCGATCGAGTTGCTCGACGAGATTGAGTCGGTACTGAAGATCGAATGTTCGCCGGTGACATGGCCGATTGGCATGGGCCGGTCGCTCAAGGGCGTCTATCACCTGCTTGAGGACCGGATCTACCTCTACGACAAGATGGGCCGGGGAAAGGCCGCCGAGATACGGGTCGTAGAGGGGCTGGAATCGGCGGAGGCGAGCGAGGTGCTCGGCGGGGCGGCCGATGCCTTTCGCGAGGAGATCGAACTCGTCAAGGGTGCGTGCCCCGAATTATCGATTGATGACTACCTCGCAGCGAAGCAGACGCCCGTGTTCTTCGGCTCGGCGATTTCGAACTTCGGCGTCAAGGAGTTGCTGGATGATTTCGTCGAACACGCGCCGCCGCCGCAGGCACACGAGAGCGAACAGCGTCA